>BJHB01000076.1:0-10436 GCA_014191415.1 Chloroflexota bacterium | reverse complement strand
GTGCGCGTAGCGAGAAACTCCGAGACATCCATCACGCGGGCGCTGAACCGTTTAGCGCGAGACGCCCAATCTGGATCATCCGCAAGAAAATGCCCGTATTCCTTGAGCATCGCTCCGCATCCGGCCGAGTTGACGATCACCGGGTGGTCGCCACCGGCCTCGAATGACGCAATTGTTGACCGGGCAAGCGAGACCGCACCGGTCCGATCCCCGCTATGTGCATGCAAGGCGCCGCAGCATCCCTGACCGGATGGACACGAGACCGCGCAACCGCTTCGTTGGAGAACCCGCACCGTGGCATGGTCAATCGCAGCCAGTGCCGTCGACATGACGCATCCGGCAAAGAAGTCCACCGTTTCGACCCGATCGCTCCGGTCACCCTCGGGCGGGTAGGTCTGGCCAGAAGAGATCAGGAAATGTGGTGAAAAAGGCGGAAGCAGATCGTCGGCATCGGACATACCGATCAGGCGCAAGACACCGGTAGCGCGAAGTACCGTTCGGAGGCCAGACACCTGATACATCCAGACCAGCCATACGAGAAGTCGAAAGCGGGGCATTGACGGGAAGAGCCAATCAAAGACGACGGTACGGAGCGCGCGCACCCACACCGGACGACGCACCGCCGGTTCAACCGCAGATCGCAACGCTACTTGGATCGGCTCCATGCGCACGCCCGCTGGACAGACGTCGGTGCATGCATCGCACGCCAGGCAGTTGTCTTCGTGGGTAAGCAGTTCATCGGTGAGAGGGATCCGTCCCTCGGTCAACGCTCGAGCAAGTGCGATCCGGCCTCGCGGGCCTTCATTTTCGTTGCCCGTCAGGACGTACGTCGGGCATGAAGTAAGGCACAGGCCGCATCGGACGCACGCGAGCATGTTCTCGTATTCCGCTTCGAGTAACCCCTGCGCCCCGCTCGGGAGTGCGATGCCGGCGTCGTCATCACGAACGTCGGACGGTGCTCGGCCACCAATCGTATAGCGGGGCACCACGTCCGCATCACCGTTACCGGTGCTTCGGTGGCCCGCAACCAAACTCTCCACCATTGCATCACCTGTACGCATCATTGATAAGCCAGTTGCGACGTCATCCGAAAACGAACCCTTGTCTACCCAAGGACTGGCCGGTTGCGGACACCCCAGACTTGAGCATACCGGCGAGCACTCACGTCACTCGTGTCACGGTTTCGACACGCGCACGCCTACCTTGCACGAGTAGCAATGACGTCCCGGTAGGTCGCGAGTGTCTCACGCACCATCCTCGGGGCGCCGAACTCACGTTGAACCCGACGATATCCCGCGCTTCCCATCCGTGCCCGCAAAGCACCGTCGGACACCATGCGACCAATCGCCGAAGCAAGCCCCTCCACATCATCTGGCTCCACCAACAAGCCGGTCTCGCCATCCAGAACAACTTCGGGCACCGCAGACACCCGCGTCGCGACGACCGGCTTGGCAGCCGCCATTGCCTCGGCAAAGACCAGTCCAAACCCCTCCCAACGCGACGCCAACGCAAAGAGATCACAGGCCGCCATGAGGTCAGGAATGTCTCGACGGACGCCGGCGAAGTGGACGTACCCAAGCAGGTCGGGGTCCGATGCGCGAGCGCGCAGGTCGTCTACGTACTGAGGATCACCTTGTTGCGGTCCTCCAACGATCACCAAGTGAGGCCTGACCCTGTCACGACTGGCGATCACCCGGGCCATCGCATCGAGAAGGATCGGCCATCCCTTCTGCGGATCGAGGCGCCCGACGGCGAGGACGAACGGGGCGCCATCTGGAAGACCGAGTTCGCGACGCACCTCGGCGAGCCGGTTGGGACTGAGTGCGATTGGCCTCGCCAGGTCGATACCGTAATAGACTCGACGGATGCGCCCTGCAGGAACCCTGCCCACAGACACGACATACCGTCCAACGTGATCCGAACAACAGATCACCGCGTCGTCCGCCCTGGACAAGAATCCGTGGAGATGGGAAATCCATCTTCGCCTCAACGGCGCCTCATCGTTGTGCTTGCTTGAGATGATCGCAAGGGGCCGCGCATGCCGACTCCCGGCCCGCGACAGCCATCCGCACACCGCACCGAACGCATCCGCCTTGAGCAAGTGGGTGTGAAGAACGTCCGGCTTGGTTGCGGAAATAGCTGCCATCAACCTTCCAACCGTTGCAATAGCCCCTTCAGTCGTGGGTTGTGATCGCTCATCGCTACTGGAGAGTGGGATCGGAAAACCGACGTGGGGTACGAAGTCCGCAACCATCTCGGCATCTTTGAGATAGGCGAGTTCAACGTGATGACCAAGTGACCGTTGACCTTTGATCAGTTCAAGCAGGTGTGCCTGAGCGCCGCCCCGGGCCAGTGACGTGATGACGTGGAGAATTCGGAGCGGTTGTTCCGCACGTGGGTTGAACCCATTGGTACCACCGTCGGCCCTTCCAGTCACGTCTCCCTACCTTGGAGTGGCAAGGATGTCGGCAACGACCGAGGCGACGCCATCACGGAATGGAACAAACGGCCCGTTCCCAATCAGTTCGCGCAGGCGAGCGGTGTCTCCGACGGTATCGCCCCCAGACGATCCAGGCACTTCATCAAAGACTGGCACCCGGCCGGCGACCTCGCCGATGATCGTCGCCATGTCACGAATGGACAGGATTTCTTCGCCTGCGAGGTTCACCGTGTGGTTACCCACCAGTTCAAGCGACGCGATGAAAACCTTGACCACATCACCGATCCAGACCGGGTTGATCCTCGGGCGCCCACCATCTCGGAGAGATACGGCATCCCCTCGCAGGACGCGCCTCACCAGCCCAGGAACAAGTCGCCCCCGTTGACCTGCTCCGTACGGACCGAAAAGTCGGAGGGTGACCGTGGACATGTGAGGCGCGAACGCACCAACAATCCGTTCCGCAGCCACCTTGGTCGCCGCATACACTCCCGCGCCCGCAACCGGATCGTCCTCATGCCACGGGCGTTCCCCGGGTCCGTATACCGAACCGGTCGACGCGAAAACGAACGACCTCGCACCCGCGTGGCGAGCCCAATCAAGCAGGCGGGCAGTACTTCCCGCGTTGACTTCCCAGAGATCGGCAAAGGCGTCAGGAAAGCCGACATTCGCCTGGGCCAGATGGATAACCGCGTCAATCCGGATTGGCAATTGACTTGCAAGGGTGCGTTCCCGAAGGTCCACGACGACGCGGGATCCATCTGGATATCTGGCTAGACGGCTCTCATCATGTCCGCACGCAAGCACGTCATGCCCGCCGTCAATCAACGCGGGGATAAGATGGGATGCAACGAAGCCTGTCGCGCCGGTCACGAGAACCTTCATTGCGGAACCTTTCCAGTCGGCCGATACGCTCGAAGTAGGCAAACTATGAAGGTGCGTTGCCGAAATACTGTTCAGCAACGACCCGTCGCAGACCCTCGGTCAGGTTCACACTCGCGCGCCAGTCAAGCAGGCGAGATGCCTTCTCGCTCGAACCCACCCTTCGGATCATCGGGACTGAGACATCCCTGTAGTCTGGTTTAAGATCCGATCGCGTCAGGTCCAGCAGGGCCAAGGTCACGTCCTTGACCGTGCGTTCCTCACCGCTTCCTACATTGAATGCCTCATCAGTGACGTCACTCACCATGGCCCGAACCGTCGCGCCAGCAACATCACTTACGTACACGAAGTCGAACGACTGTGACCCGTCGCCATTGATCTGTGGTGCCTGTCCGGATGCGATCCGCTTGAGGACGGCATCGACAAGGCCGAAACCGGCATTTGGGCCGTAGACATTCATGTATCGGAGCGCCACCCAGTTGATGCCGAACATGCCCCCGAATGCACGGAGAAACGCCTCACCGGCTATTTTCGACGCACCGTAGATGTGGCGAGAATTGAGAGGGTGCGCCTCGTCCATTATTTCTAGAGTGTCACCGTAGACCGACGACGCTGAAGAGAAGACAATCCTCGTTACGCCGGCATCTCGCGCCGCCTCGAATATGTTGAACGTCCCGTTTACGTTAACCTCGACACAGCGGCGTGGATCCTGTCCCGACGGGTTCAAGGCAAGCACGCCCATGTGGAAGACACCGTCGATGCCATCACACGCACGGTGGCAGTCATCCGGAAGGGTGAGATTGCCACCAAACAGTTCGAGATGGTCCATGTGCCCGGATTGTGCGGCGACCACGTCACCGCGACCCGGCAACTCCATGACGCGGACGTGCGCACCAGAATCAAGGAGTTCCCGCACGACGAAGCGTCCAATGAACCCGCCACCGCCAGTCACAAGGAACCGTTTACCTGCCAGTTGCACTCCCGCCTCCGATCGTAAGCGACCTACCGGCAGACCGTGTTGCCCACGCCGAAACCGCCCGCCGGAGTGTAGCAACGCCTAGGTAATCGCCCAGATTGTAGGCACCATTCCTTCGCACAATCCTCGGCAGTCCGATCAGTCGGGCCATGCCGGAAAGCCAACTACCAGTCTGATGTGTGGCATCGCAGGCACCTACAACCAGTCGGGCCAGTCGTATGGTCGGGGCCCCGGCGAACCTCGCCGGAGGTTGGAGGCGATGGGCGCTCTGATTGCGCATCGCGGTCCCGATTCCGAGGGGTACCTGATTGATGGCCCAGTCGCACTTGCAAATCGCCGACTGGCGGTCATCGACCTGAGCAGTGCCGGTCGACAGCCGTTGTTCAACGAGGACGGCCAGATCGGGATTGTCTACAACGGCGAACTCTATAACTTCCAGTCTCTCCGAGAGACTTTGGTGCAGCGGGGACACCGGTTCAGGTCCGCAACAGACACCGAGGTGATCATCCACGCCTACGAAGAGTACGGCGACGATTGCGTCCAACACTTTAACGGCATCTTTGCGTTTGCCATCTGGGATCGTCGGGTCGGAGATGGGCGCCTTCTGGTTGCCCGCGACCGCTTCGGTATCAAGCCCCTCTATTACACGTTCGTGGACGGGGTCCTTGCATTCGCATCCGAGGTGAAGGCTTTCCTCGGGCTTCCAGGGTTCCAAGTGGCCCTCGACCTCGACGCGGTCACCGAATACCTCACCTTTCAGAACCTCTACAGCGACCGGACGCTATTCCGTGGTGTCAGAATGCTGGCCCCCGGATCGATAATGACGGCCTCAACCGGCCACGCACCACGCACCTCCAGGTACTGGCAACCGACCTTCAGCACCGGAGCCGACAAGGGCGAGGCGTTTTACGTGAATGGGGTCCGCGAACGCTTTGAGGAGGCCGTGCGTCGCCAACTCATGAGCGACGTGGCCGTAGGAAGCTACCTATCCGGAGGCATGGACAGCGGTTCCATTACCGCGATCGCTTCACGCCAAATCCCCCACCTCCACACATTCACGGGGGGCTTCAACGTTCGAGGCCTTGGCGGGAGCGAAGCACTTACCGACGAGAGAGCTGCGGCTGAGATGATGTCGCAGCGGATGGGGACTGAGCATTACACGGTCGTCGTTCAGCCATCAGACGTGGAACGCCTCCTGCCTGAACTGGTCTGGCATCTGGAAGATCTCCGCCTAGCCTCGAGCTACCACAATTACGCCGTCGCGAGGCTCGCGAGCCGCTTTGTCACGGTTGTTCTCGCCGGTGCCGGTGGTGATGAACTCTTCGCCGGGTACCCATGGAGGTACGCCCATGCCGCTGGATCCACCTCGCTAGACGACTTTGCGTCCCGATATGCCAAGTATTGGTCAATCCTCGTTCCGGACCATGCCAAGCCTGACTTGTTTGTCGGCGAGCTTGCGCGAACCTCGGCTGCGTTCAGCGCGATCGATGCAACCCGCGCCGTTATCAGTGATCTTCCGGCCGACGCGTCCCGCGACCCGCTGCACCTCGCGATGACATTCGAGGCGCGCACCTACCTTGCCGGACTGTTCGTGGTTGAAGACAAGGTCTCCATGGCACATTCACTCGAAAGCCGAGTTCCATTCCTAGACAATGATCTCGTCGACTTTGTCGCCACGATGCCATCCCACTACAAGCTGAGGGATGGCACCGGAAAGTGGATATTGCGAAGGGCGATGGCGGGCCTGATCCCCGACGAAATCCTGAATGCGCGCAAGCAAGGATTCGCCCCGCCCGAGGACACCTGGTTCCGTGGCGCCTTGCAGCCATACCTCAGGGAGATGCTTCTCGGATCACGTGGGTCTGCACGCGAACTGTTCTCACGACCAGCAATCGAAACGCTACTCGACGAACATGCATCCGGCACGCAAAACCACAAGAAGCTCCTATGGTCACTCGTTTCACTGGAACAATGGCAGAGGACGTTCCTCGATGGTGATCGCCCAGCATTCACTGGTGGACGACGGCCGAGGACAGGAACCCAACGGTGAAGACTGCCCATTCCGGAAACATCGCGAATAACGCGTACCTGATTGCCAAGTTCCTTCGTCGCCTCGGTGAGGATGCTCACGCGTTCCACTTCCGACACGAATTCATCATGGGTCATCCCGAGTGGGAAGACGCCGACTTCGTCGGTGACTTGGAACCATTCAATCCGCCCGATTGGAACACGATCGAGTTCACGAACGGGTTCGTGCGACCTGATTGGGTACATTACCTGAGTGGACAAGTTGATCCGTACGTCCTTCCCCCGGATACACCGGCAGGTCCGACGGCGAGGATGATGGCGGCGACCTACGGTGACCCTTCAGCTACCGCGCCCGGTGGACTAATCGGTCACCTGCGTCGAACCATGGCAACTCTCGGCACACGGTACAGCGCACTGATGCGCCAGGGTCAGCGAACGAAGGCAGAGGAAGTTGAAGTCCGGCTTCTCAACCTGATGCGAGGTGCACACCTTTGGATCACCGCAGCGAGGGTTGAAACGGGGCTTACGCTAACTCCAGCGCTACGCGCTGTAAAGGCAGAGATCAAGCTGATCAATGCCAACTCGCGGATCACCGCGACTGGTCGAACGGTTGGAATACGCGAACTTCATCACGCGCCAAACTGGCCCTCATACCGATCCCTATCTCTCGATCATCAACTCGTCCAATTTTATGGACTTGAGGCAATCAAAGGTGTCCTGATCCCGCCTGATATTCCCTTCGTGGCCTTCGAGCACTCAACGATGCGGACGCTACCGTTCGAAAATACTGTGCAGGGTCGCCTCCTGAACCTCGCATATCGCACAGCCGATGCATGCGTAATTACGAACCCTGATGTCGTATCGTCGGCCCATCGTCTGGGGCTCAAGGACTACCGTTTCATACCCCATCCAATTGACGAGACGAAATACTCGCCGCCACCCAACGGCACCGAGACAACGCTTAGGAAAGAACTTCGAGAAGCTACCGGTGCCGAATTGCTCTTCCTCTGCCCAACACGTCACGAGTGGAGTAACGCGTTCGATAGCAAGCGAAGCGACCGGGTGCTGCGTGCATTCGCTACCTACATCCGAAACCCCGACCACCCACGGGCGGCCCTGATCCTATGCCGTTGGGGGCGCGACGTGCGCGCGAGCGAAGCGCTCATTGACGAAATGGGGATCAAGTCACATGTCGTCTGGAAGGCGCCAATGCACAAGATCCGCCTTCGCGATCACTACCAGGCGTGTGATGTGGTCCTCGACCAGTTCCACGAAGCTGTAGGTACGTTCGGCACCGTGACCGCTGAAGGACTGAGCTGCGCACTTCCCGTGATCATGTACTTCAATCCAGCGGTACATGAGTGGTGCTTGCCGGAAATGCCACCAATCCAGAGCGCATTAACCGAGGAAGAAATCGCCTCACGGCTTTCCGAGTTGGCCGTGGACGCCCCACGACGACACGCGATCGGTCGCGCCTCACGCAAATGGATCATTCGTTGGCACGGGTGGGAACGGTGTGCGCGTGACCATCAACGTCTCCACGCTGATGTTCTGTCACGCTATTCAGGCTGACTATCAAGCGAGTGGTGCCACGTAACCGGATGTTCAAGCGCGACATCGTACGGACGACCCGATCTTGAGACCGTCAACTCGTAGAGACGATCATGGTAGTCAAGCACATCCTCCGTTCGCACGACGCCATGGAGATCGCGGTAGATGTGCGGGGAAAACAGGTATCGACCTTTTCCGAGAAGCAACGGACCGAGATCCAGCTCCACGATCCCTGAACCGTGCACCGGTCCGATGGATATTCCAGCCTCCCGATTGTCAAAAGTCGCGGCGACGACACCATCCTCACGCACTATGGTCACAACAAACGCAAGATCTCGGTCGTCTGTGTCGCCCTGATACTCAAGTCGCAAGCGAACCTGTTGGTGACTGAAAACCGCGGTCAACGGACGGTTATTACCGTCAAGAACCTGGAACGCGGTAATCCGCACCTCCCCCGTACCCCACCGATGCGAAATCCTGGACAATGGCGCCATATCGACTGCCTTCGAATCGGCTCCTTCGAACCTCGACATCGCCGCCCGATTGCGTGCCATAGCCTCATCCTGAGAGATAGACCGAAGCAGTGATTCATAATCACGGCAAACCGTAGTCGGATCTCCGTCAGCCACGAGCCGGCCCTGATCGATCCAGAGTGCCCTCTGGCAAAGGCGTTGCACGAGATAGGTGTTGTGTGACACGAACACAACGGTTGCGCCACCTGCGCAAATTTGCCGGATCCGTTCGAAGCACTTGGCAATGAATGCCCCGTCACCAGCACCAAGTGCCTCATCAATGATCATGATTTCGGGATCGATGCACGACGCGACCGAAAAACTAAGCCTGGCCTGCATCCCAAGCGAATACGTCTTGAATGGCATGTCCATGTATGGCCTAAGTTCGGCAAAGTCGACGATCCCGTCATAACGCGCTTCAACGTCGGCGGTCGACATGCCAAGAACAGCGCCGCCGAGATAGACGTTCTCCCTACCCGACAACTCAGGATGGAAGCCACTGCCAAGTTCGAGAATTGCAGACATCCTGGCGCGAATAGTGATCTCCCCTGACGTCGGGGTAGATATCCCAGTCAGGAGTCGAAGAAGGGTGGACTTCCCTGCTCCATTACGTCCGACAATACCCACAATCTCCCCGGATCCAATCGAAAAGCTCACATCGCGAAGGCCCCAGTAGGGTTGATGCCTGGCGCGACCGGTCACGAACTCGATGATGCGATCGATCGGTCTGGAGTAGAGGCGATAGCGCTTCGAGACACCATCAACGGTGATGACGGGGAGTTTCGTACCGGTCTTCATCATCTACAGGATGTCCGAAAGTTCCGAACGGACCCGTTCGAAAGTGATGAACCCACCGACGAGAAGCATCAGTGAGAACCCCGTGAAGACGGCAAGCCCCACTGGGTCGGGAGCCGCCCCGAGGAATGCGGCGCGATATGCGCCGAGCAACGGAGTCAGCGGGTTCAGTCCCACAACTTGGGCCACGAGTGTGGGAAGGTCATCGGTGCGATAGAAGATCGGAGTGAAGAACATCCCGGCGGTCAGAACAATTTGAAGAACCTCACGCACATCGCGGACCACGGCGCCAACCGCTCCCAGTAACCAAGCAGTGCCGGCAAGAAACACCAACTGGGCCATGGTGGCCGGAACGAGCCAGAGTAGCGACCACGATACATCCCCGTGAATGATCAACGAAAAGACCAGAGCACCAATCAGCCCTGCCAATTGGGAGAGCATTGCTGCATACATCCCGGTTAGTGGGAGAACCTGGAGTGGAAACATCGCAAATTTCACAAGATTGCGATGTTCGGCCATGGTCTGAGTCGCCCTTGTAGCAACTTCGGTGAACGCGACCCACGGAAGCAATCCCGTAACTACATAGAGCGCGTATTCGGCGGGAGATGAACCAGGGGTCAGGCGCGCGCGGAAAAGAAATGTGAACAGGAGCGTGTAGGCCCCGACAAACAGCAATGGAGTGATTGCTGCCCACCAGAGGCCGAGTGATGCGCCGACATATCGCAGTCGGACATCTCTCAATGCCATCCGGTGCAGGAGTGCACGATGCACCCAGACCCCGGCCATTCGGCGCCACATTGGCGCGTCGCGGTCGAGGCCATCGATATATCGCCAGGTCATGTCCCTCCGTTACCTGCCGTCCAGAGCCGTCCCCTGGGACTAGCCACAGTCCTGTAACGAATGACCCGTGAATGGGGCGGAGTATCCCCTTCGGGCATCAGTCACCCTACCCAGTGATATTCGGGGGAGTGGCGTTGCCAAGCCAGCGCGCCAACTTGAGGCGCCGGAATCCGATTGCACTCATCCGTAGCAGCAACATCCCGTGCTTGAAGACCTGCACTTTTGAGTAGCCCGAAGTTCGCCGACGGTACCGAACCGGCACCTCGAGGATGCGAAGTCCAAGCCGGGCCGCACCGAACAGCAAATCGAAATCACCGAACGGGTCGAAATCACCAAAATAGGTGCGGTTTGTGACCAGAACCCGGTAGTCAGAGGCCCGCAGCACCTTTGTGCCGCACAACGTGTCCTTGATTCT
>BJHB01000075.1:0-10534 GCA_014191415.1 Chloroflexota bacterium | reverse complement strand
GCGGGCCGGGTCGGCATATCTCACGAACCAGTCGTCGATCTCACCCTTGAGTTCCCGCCGGGTTGTGGCGTGTCCCGGATCCGTCACAAGGTTGACCAATTCGCCCGGATCTTCTTGCAGGTCGAAAAGCTCGTGCGGGCCATAGGCATACCTATGGACATACTTCCATCGGTCAGTTCGGACCATCCGAACTGGACCGTATTCGTCGTGGATCGTTTCCTGATGCGCGCCCGTTGCGACAATCACCATGTCCGATCCTGCACCCGTCCTTCCACTGGGCGTGGTTGCGAAACTCCGACCCGGCAGGCTGCCACGATCAGGCACCGGAAGCCCGGCGTAGTCAAGCAGGGTCGGAAAAATGTCGAGGTGGCTGCGCAGTTGGTGGTCAACATGGCCGGAGGCAACCCGACCAGGCTGACTAATGATCGTCGGGACTGTCACCGAGTTCTCGTACATGTTCAGGGGAAACGTGCCATTCCCTTTCCCCCAGAACCCGTGTTGCCCGCACGAAAACCCGTTGTCACTCGTGAAGATGACAAGCGTTTCATCGCGCAGGCCAAGTGTTTCAAGCCGGTCAAGGATCCGTCCGATGCCCGCATCCATGGCTGTCACGGCGGCGAAGTACCCGGCGAGGGCGTCGCGGTTCCCGCGGTTCTGGGTGGTAAGAGGTCCGGCCCAAGCGTGGATTGCGTCCTGCGGGCACGATGCGAACGCACAGTCCGCGTAAAGGTCGACGACCTCTGCCGGATGGTTGCCAATCCACGGACTATGCGGCGCGGTGTACCCGACTTGGAGGTAGAACGGCGTTGCCTTGGTCCGGCCGGGGATCACCGCACGGCTCTCCAGGAATTGAAGTGCGTCGTTGGTGATCGCATCCGTGAGGTAGTCGGGTTCCCGGTAGAGGACCCCATCGCGGATCATCGGTGCGCCGTAGTACGGGCCTCCGCCAAACTGGTGTGCGTACCAGTGGCCGAACCCGAGGCGCGGTGTCGGGCTGTCTCCGAGGTGCCACTTGCCAGAGAGGGCACAGTCGTAGCCATGTGCTGCCAGGATGTCCGTGTAGGTGGTGATGCCGTCAAGATATCCGATGGCCGGTTGCGTTCCGCCGTTTCCGTCGCGTAGCCAATCGTGGATGCCGTGATGCGATGGGATGCGTCCGGTGATCAACGACGCACGCGCGGGGGAACAGACGGGTGACGCGCAGAAAAAGTGCGTGTACCTCGTACCGGTCGACGCAAGCCGGTCGAGGTTGGGGGTCATGATCTCAGCGTTGCCTGCGCATCCCAGTGCCCAGGGGCCGTGATCGTCGGCAATGATGACTATCACATTCGGCCTGGTTGCATGTGTATCAGACACCCGCATTTCCTTTCGAACGGCTCTTGTCGGTACCAAACCCAAATGATCAGAGCTCGAGGCCGAGTTTACGGAACCGCACGGGGAATCCCTCCACGCCAAGCGCTACTTTCTGGAATGTCATTCGTCTTCTATTTTGCGACCGCGTGATGAAAGTAGAGCCTCATCCCGCGTCGCACGACTTGGCCGGGCGCACTATGGCAGGTGCTCCCGGCTTCTTTTTTGTCCGGCATGCAGGCGATGCGTTCGTTCGAAGTGTCCGAAGGGGACGGCTTTTCTGCATCAGGTCCGGTGAAATTTCAGTGAACGCTGGTGCGCGGATATGCTGCGCCCATCCCCTCTCGCGAAGCGCATGCAGATCATGTGACGATAGTGCGATGTGGGGAAATCACGCACCGACCGGATACGTCAATGGCCGAGCCACGTTATGTCGACCGGATCGATTCGGTCGAGGCCAAGGTTGAGGCACTGTCGCGCGCCCTCGCCAAGGGCGACCATGCGGTCGCTCTTGCCCTCGCCGACTCAATCAAGGACGGAGTACGTGCGGAGGCGGCGTTTGCATCAGCCGTTCCCTCAGACGGCGATGCGGACGCACACGCCAGCTGGTCACCGGTTTCAGGGCTTCCAAACCCATGGCAAGCGTGGATTGCTGGATGGACCCACTTTCGCATTGTCACGGTGACGGAGCCGGTCGGACGGTTGCGCGATCATGAACCGGTGGACATCGAGGTCGTGGTTCCCGTAGCGATGGCAACGTCCCTCGCACGAGAACTGAGGGTCGCCAGGCTCGAGCATTCGGCTTCTGGCACATCATTGATCCGGGTTGTCAGTCAGGTCTACGGCGAGACGCGGACCCGCGGGCCCAATCCCGTCCGTCGTGCGCACCTCACGTGGTCGGTCACATTGGACGCGCGCAAACAGGCCACGTTCGTGATCCTTGTTGGCAATCCGGCAGCAGAACTTCCTAGGGACGTGACCGATCTCACTGTGAGTGGCGAAGGTTCCGCCCTCGAGATCGGCAATGCACACCACGTTGCGTCACTCTCGGCGCAGATGGGTCAGCTTGAGAGGCTACGTTACCGGCGAGGGCATGGAATGGAATTGTTCGCTGGCGGCGAAGGCCACGGCGAACCTCCGCACATCGACTGGGCACATGACTATCTGGCATCTGATCGTTTCCAGAAATTCCGCGTGACCAACTGGGATGCATGCCCGAACATGGAGGTCATCCGGGGCCCGATCGTAACGATCGTGCGACGGTGGGGGTTTCCGCACAGCCCCCTCCATCCGATGTTTCCTGCGTCGCGAATGTTTGTTGAAGTCCGCTATCTCTTCTATGCGGGTGTGCCCTACTTCGTGAAGGATGGGCGCATGGAAGCGACCCGTGACTTCAGTTTGAACTATCTCCGGGATGATGAATGGGTCTTCTCGGGATATGCATTCACCGATCAGGTGTGGGTCGACGAAGATGGCGTGGCGCGTGAGGGTGCTGTGCCTCCGGAACATGCCGACCGGATGTGGGGTGTCGGCTTCTTTCACCGGGACAGCCAGGATGCGTTTGTCTCGCTGCGCCTCGAACACCACCTCGAACCTGCCATGACCCGCGCCGATGGCCGCCGAACACTTCCTGCCATGCATCACGCAGATGCGCCCGCACTTCACTACCCCGGGCATGGGCAACTGTGGAGCCGGTGGGCACTTCGGGACGACCCGGAACTGGTTGCCGGGGACCGCCTCGTGCAGCGCAACGCCTACCTGACCGCCCCGTATCCACCTGACGAGGGCGCTTCTCAGATTGGCGAATGGGTCAAGCGATTCAGGAACCCGGTCGTCGTCTCCCAGCACCCATCCCGAGAAACCGAAGCCGTTCTCTTCTCGACCCTCTCACGTGACCATGTCACCACACAAGCGTCTGCGCCGCCCGGTCGCCTGGCAACGCCGGGTGAGGAAACGTCATGCGCCTTGCTGAAACAGTCAATGTGGGATGCATTGCGTGATGTCCGCGACGACATGTTCTATACCGTTGATGCAAACATTGTAGGGATGGGCTACGTCTATGACCTGCAGATGCCCGACGGATTGGCGTCCGGTCGCGTCGAGATGGCCTTCACGATGCCCCATCGGGGGCGTCCAATGTACCGCTACCTCGCCAATCCGGCGGTGGCCCGTCTCAGGCAGGTTCCAGGTGTTCAAGTTGTCACCGTCGTCCCGGTTTCGGACCCACCCTGGAACCCGGACAGAATGGACGACGACGCTTGGAGGGCAATGGACTTCCCGGTCAAGCCACCGGTCTCCACAGCCTGATCAGCCGCATCCATGGACGCTGGGCAGTAGTCCCGACCCCTCTTGCCCGACAGTGGCGTGGGAAGTGCCGGGACGTACGGCGTGCCTCACCGCGAGGTGTCTTCATTGGGCGCGGTGCATTCACGCAGTTGGGGAAGCAGCGGGCAGTGCTACGCGGATATGTTGTCCCGGTAACCGACGTGCGGCGCCCAGTTGAACTGGTCTGCGTGCGGTCGAGAGTACGGAAGGACCGACGGAAGTGACTGGCGAGCAAGTGAAGCACGGTGCAACCGGCGCCGAAGGGACGGCGGTTGCGTCAGTGGGCGGAATGCGCGCGTGGATTGACGTGATGCGTCATCTCGAACCCATCATGGCTGATTACGAACGCATTTTCGATGCGTGGGGATCAGGTGGTGTCGACGGCTTGGTCATTGGACCCCTTGCCTTCGAGGACAAGAGTTTCACGTTCGACCCGAACCCGGATGTGTACCGGCGGTTTGGTGTAGAGCCCCCGCCGGCGAACACCCAGGATTCGCTCTGGTGGAAACTTCCCGCCACTGATGTCCGGGGCACCTGGCGTCGGCCTGATGCCGATGGGCGGGATACGGCATCGGTACCCGCCGATCTCCGCGAACGGCGCGCACTCCTGACCCGCATGATCGAGGCCGCCAAGGCACGAGGTTGGCAGGTCTGGCTTTTCTGTCCCCACTATGGAGCCGGTCCCGGATCCCGTGGGCCCATCCTTGTCGACGAGCAGACCCGACGGGTCAACGCGGCCCGGCTGGTCGATGCCATGGAGGCATACCCCATGGCCGATGGTGCGCTCTTCGATGGCCCAGAGTGGGGCTACGAGATTGCACCCTTCCACCAGAATGCGCGGTCTTCAATCTTCAATGACCTGCCCGAAACCGTTGCCGAGGGCGCAGCCCGGATGGGATTCGATTACGCGAGAATGGTCGGCGCCAAGGACCGCTTGTTTGCGCGGTTGCATGCCATGGATGATCGGACAATCGACATTTGGGGAGACCGGTCTGGGGGCTTCATGGGCGGGTTCGGACTACTCGGAGGCGACCCGGCATTGGCCGAATGGATCGCCTTCCGGACGACAGCGGTCACCGAAACCTTTTCCCAAATCAAGGAGATGGCAAATGCCAACTCCAACCGCAAGATACCAATCGCATGTGGTCCTCGTTCAGCGGCCTGGTCCTCGATGGCCGGATACGACTACGAGGCACTCGGCAAGGTTCTTGACCGCATGTTCCCGAAGCACTATTTCTGGCATCGGGGCTTTGATGGTTTGTACGGGTCGGTGGCCAGATTCGTCGAGACCCTGCGTACGTGGAACCCCGGCGTCAGTGAGCTTGGTGCCCTCAAGTTCGTCACCTCGGTCTTTGGGATTGACCTTCCAGAGGTGCATTCGTTGCGTGACTTTGACCGTGGATTTCCGCAAGCTTTCTTCAACACTATCGTTGTTCGTGAGACCACGCGGGCGATCGCTGCGATGGGAGGTGATGCGGAAAGGGTGGTTCCGTGGGTCGACTCCGGCCGGAAGCCGCATGATGGCGACCCGTTCACGGCGCATGACCTTGATCGCATGCTCGAGGCTGCACAGGGTGCGGGATTGCGCCGGTTCCTCTATCACCACCACGGCAATCTCACGCCGGGCGACTGGGCCGTGATCTCCGCGCGATGCGGGACCCCATGGCAGTCGACAACGAGTCCGATCTGGAGCCTGGAGGGGTACATCGGCGCGTACTCCATGCCGGGTTACCACCCACCCGATCTCGCAACCCTGTAGTCCTGATTGTTCGCGAGAGAAGGCATCACGACCACCGAGACCCCATCCGGAGAACGTACCGAATTGTTCCTCCGGATGGGGCTGTTCCGAACGGTTTCCTAGCTCGCCTGTTCGGTTTTCAGGATGGCCTCGGCCTCTGGCTTCGCCACGCTGATCATTCCACCGATCGATTGCTCTCCGTTGAGCACCTTGATCCACTCGCGGTTGATCACCACCATGGCCTTGTCCCAGCCCTTCGGCCGGTGTTCCAGGCGGGCGTAGCCGTCCATCGCCTCGAAGACGACCTTGCCGTTCTTGGCCGGCGCCCGGGTCTCTGGCCATTTCTCCGTCGCCTTCTTGTTTGCCATGAAGTTTCCGGCTTGCATCTGAACGGTTGATCCGTCATCGCCGACGAAGTACTTCACAAGTTCCCACGCAAGGTCGGGGTTCTTGTTCTTGCCGGTCGTGATGACGCCGTACGCGTTTCCCGCCATCCTGGTTGCACGCTTCTTGCCCGGCACTTGCGGGAGCAGCTGCAGTTCCCAGTCAAACTGCACGGCGTTGGTACCCACGGGTGCGGTGTTCTGGTTCGATGCGTAGCTCCGGAAGCGTCCCGTGCCGAACATTCCCTGTTGGCTACCGGTCAGGCCACTTGCCGTCAGTTCCGCTGGTGACGGGGTGATGTGGTGCTTCGACACCAGATCCACCAGAAACTGGAAGGCGTCACGCGCGGGTTGCTGGTCGATGATGCACGACTTGCCGTCGGGGCTGAAGAACTCGGCACCGAACTCCCAGAAGATCGGGAGGCCCATCGATGCGCCGCTGAGCGCAGTGACATTCTGGGCGGCCCACTTCGCCTCTTGAGGGTTGTCTTTCCAATCAGAA
The DNA here is from genome assembly GCA_014191415.1 of Chloroflexota bacterium. Taxonomy (GTDB): domain Bacteria; phylum Chloroflexota; class UBA11872; order UBA12225; family UBA12225; genus UBA12225. Next base: position 4,236 of record BJHB01000075.1, on the reverse strand, counting down.
AGTTTCACCGCCCAGTCCACGAACTCGGTGTGCGTCCAGTCCTTGCCCGGTTCCTTCAACCCGGCCGCTGAGACCGCGTTCTTGGCGTAGTAGAGGACCGTTGCGTGCACTTCGCGCGGGATGCCGATCTGGCGGGTGCCAGTTCCCACCTGGACGTCAAACGCCTTGAAGATCGTGGGGAAGAAGTCGTCCGCCTTGATCTTGGTGTCCTTGGCAAGGTAGGGCTTGAGGTCCGAGAAGTGGGGCCACTGCTGCATGAACCCGGTATGGGTCGCGGCGGCGTCGGGCATCGTGCCGGCCGCGAGCAGGATTGCGAACTTCTCTTGGTTGTCGTTCGGCTCAACAACCCCTTCGTACTCGACCTTTGCGCCGGGGAATGCCTTTTCGAACTCGGCTACCCGGCCCTCTAGAGCCTTTCGAACCGGGAGTTGCAGCGGATGGTCGAGGATCCAGATCGGCCCCGCGGATGCTGCCTTGATCGGGGCAACCGTCGGCGCGACCGTCGGCTGGACTGCGGGTGCAGCAGTTGGTGCAGCGGCTGCCGGTGCCTTGGTTGCTGCCGTAGTCGGCGCTGCTGCCGGTGTATCACTCCCCCCGCATGCGACGGCGGCCATACCCACCAGTCCCGCCCCCAGGAAACCGCGGCGTGTGTGTCTCATAGGACCTTCCCTCTTCCTGTGCCATTCTTCAGGGCACCCCACCCCGAAGCGGATGCGCCAATATACTCGCGTTCATTCCTAAGCACAATGCGCCGATCTCAAGGACGATCACGGTGGAAAAAACTGTAAATACATATGAAAAAATGGTGAGTGACCTCGTAGCGACGTTCGGGAGTGTCCCGACCATCAACGGACACACCCACGTCATCAGTGAAACCGACCGACTGGCACGAGACCTTGACGCACTGTCCTATTTCGCGCATCCCTACCCCGCCGCTGATCTGCGGTCTGCAGGCATGCCGCACGAGGACCTCTTGTTTGTCACGGGCGATCAAGGAAACCTGGCAGTTCCCGAGCGCCCCGAGTCGCCGTCCCCCCTTGAAGAGCGATGGGCGAGGTTCCTGCCGTGGTGGGACCGCATCCGGTTTACCGGGTTCAGCCAGTGCCTGCTTGAGGGTTGGCGTGGTGCCTATGGGTTTGACCGACTTGACGCCACGACAGTCGGGCCGATTTCCGATGCAATCCGCTCTGGACGCCGCCCGGGGCACTACGCCGAAATCCTGCGGGACCGCGCCAACATCGCGATCAGTCTCGTGCAGATGACTGGAACGTACGGCGAAGAGGTCGCCGAGATTGACCGCAGCCTGTTCCTGCCGGTTCCACGGCTAAACCGGTTCACGATGATCCGAAGCCGGGACGACCTCGCTTCACTTGAGTCGGACTATTCCACAGACTTTCGAAGTGTCGATGATCTGATTGACACCATGCACGTCAGGTGTGCGGCATGGAAAGCCTCTGGTGCACCTGAGATCAAGTTGTCGCAGAGCTATCACCGCGCCATGGATTTTGCTACTCCTGACCCCTCTCGGGCTGCGGTGATCTTCCGTCAACTGCGCGACGGGCAGTACCCGGGGCTTGACACACCGGACGGCCGCATTCTCGAGGATGTCCTCGTCCACGGCGCGGTCTCGGCGGCCACGGCTTCCGGTTTGCCCGTGCAGTTCCATGTCGGACCTCGGGCAGGCAGCTACGGCAGTCTCGAGGGAACTTCACTTGCCCCGATGGCTGGGCTTATCCGCGCGCACCGGGATGCGCGGTTCGACATTTCCCACAGTGGGTTTCCGTATTTGACCGAGGCAGCGGTTCTCGCCAAGACGTGCGAGAACGTGTTCCTGAACCTGTCCTGGATGCACATCTACTCACCGGAAGGGTGCGTGCGTGCCCTCCGTGAATGGATCCGCATGGTGCCAATCAACAAGATCATCGGCTTCGGTGACGACTTGTACTGGGTCGACTCAATCCTCGGCCATCTGGTGATGGCACGGCAGAACGTCGCTCACGCGCTCGCCGGAATGATGATCGAGGGCCTGTTGACGGAGAGCGATGCGGTGGAGATAGGCCGGGCAGTCTTCAACCGCAATCCGGCTGCCCTCTACGGAATTTCGCCCGTTCGGTGATGCGTTTGGGCGCTATCGGGTTGCTTGTGGGAGTGCCGGACTAGTCGGACCGCGCGCCGGAATTGGCCCGGACTGTGTTGGCGGGGCGATGACCGGCATGTGCGTCATAGGGCATCGGTGTCGTGGGAAACTCATTTGGGTTTCGACCCAGGTGCCAATCGGGTCGCTGCCCTCAGGGAATAACCCAAGCCTGGCCCGATCCCACGCTGGTTCAAGAGCTTGGCTGTGACACGGGACCGGACAGGCACAGGCCGCCAAGACGGCCCGCGCACTGGTGCGCACCCCGCGCCGTCGCAACCTCGGACATCCGAAATCGTTGATCCCCGGTCGTGTGGCGGCATCGGGTGCCGGCACGGGTTCGGCAGGCGAGGGATGGCGTATGCGGGACCGCGCTTCTATGGCCCTACACGTTGTGGTTGCCGTCCGACAAGCCACTCGCGTTACTCAAACGTCGCGTCGACTGTCCCGAGCGGTCCGAAGTCGGCAATGAGGCGGTCGCCTGGCGCAACGAAGAAGTGGCCGGTGCACGAACCGGTGCTGACGAATTCGCCAGCCTGCAGTCCCATGCCACGTTCCCGCAACCAGTTGGCGACCCACGTCAGAGCGGTCAGCGGGTGGCCCATCGCCGCCGCACCAACACCCGATTTCTGCCAGGTGCCATTCAGGGATAGGTCGACCCGCGCTGACGTGAGGTCGAGGTGTCTCCAGTCGGTGACCGGATCGCCGGGGACAAAGGCGGCAGCTCCGTTGTTGTCAAGGGCCGCCCCGAAGTAGCCGCTTGCGCCGTACCAGTCCTGGAAGACGGTGTCGCCGATCTCCAGCGCGGGATGGAGTGACCCAACCGCATCCGCCACTTCATCCTCACTGAATGGCGAGGTACGTGCTGGCAACGCGTGCGCCATCTGGAACGCGAACTCGGACTCTGCGCACCGGTAATTGATGAACAGGTGGGCCGGAACACGCGCCGGGCTTGGGTGGACGCCATCGCGTGCAAGTTGGCCGGGACTGGCACCCGGCATTCCTTCGGCACGCTGGACTTCCAGACTCGCCGCGCCAATCTTCCACCCGGCGGACGGCCAGCCGAGTCTGGCGTTGATGGCTAGCATCGCTGTCATGGTCGATTCCCAGTGACGGGTACGGAGGTGCTCCGGAAGGAACGCGGTGTGCCTACCTGCACGAGCAGTGGCTATCGTTGTTACCACTTCGTTCATCTCGGCGTCTGTCAGCGCAGACTCACGTGCGCACCGAATGCCGGACCCCGGCAGCGTTGGCCCGTGTATCCGTCGGCCCCACTTTGCAATCTCATCAGTCATGCATGTCTCCTGTGGCCTGTCAGCATACTGGCGCCGAGCAGCTATCAACGTTCCGGCCGATCGCACATGACTCGTTATGTTATGTGTGTCAGCGTCGTTCCTTCGGGACGTGATTTGCGGTCCGTGACCCGGTTGGGTGCTAGGTCGCGCGTGGGTCGCGATGTGCCGACTCTTATTCCCGACATTCCAAGGAACTGCAAGGGTGGTTGAACACCCTTGACGTGAGCAAAATACCGCAACTTTTTGACACATTCGAGTAATGATCTACACTTGATTGGTGATCAGATTACGACGAGTTTGTAAGCGGTATGGACTGCACTGCATCGTTTTGGCAGTCTTGCTCTTTCCAGTCAATGGATTGGTGCAGGTGTCCCGCTCCGAACCGAAAGACTATTTGAATACATTTTCGGAATGGTCTTCTCCCGTCCCCTCGGCGTGGAGGGTCGGTCATGATCTGGAAGTTGTCTCTCCATCTGGCATCACCTATGCTGTCGGGACCGCACATGTTCGCCGATCACTGGAATCGTGGAATTACCTCCTTATCACTCCGCCGGATGAGGCCCCCTACCTGGTAGGTGGGAGCGGCGCAAGGATTGGGCGGTTCCACTACATCTGCGGCATGGCGGTCGCTCCGGACGGCAACATCGTCGTCGCTGAGATGGGTAACAGTCGCGTCCAAATCCTCTCCCCGCATGGGACGCCCGTTCATTCGTTCGGCGAACCGGGTGAGCGCCCCGGCCAGTTCCTTGCACCGTGCGGTATCGCAGTCGATCATGATGGCAACATCTTCGTCGCTGACGCTTTTGG
>BJHB01000074.1:0-10569 GCA_014191415.1 Chloroflexota bacterium | reverse complement strand
GGCCCATCGAGGGAGGGCAAACGCCTCGTTGAACGCCAGACGCATCGCGTAGATCCGGAGGAGGTGAGCCTCGCCGTCATCAGTGCGCCAGAGGTCCAGATCTGGGCGCAGCATGATCGACCAGACTGGATACAGAAGCAGAAGCAGGAGCGCGAGGGACACGATGCCCGTCCTTCGCGACACGGTTCGGAAAAGCCCAACCACCGCAAACCACCATTCCCGGAGGAATCGTGCCCAAGCACCAGGGTTCGCGCCGGCCAAAGTCGGCTACGCACCAACTTCCACACAAACACCCTATTGACAGTGTGCGTGAGCTTTGTCCCGGATTTGCTGTTGCTGAGCTTCTTCGAAAGGTGATTGACACCTGCTGCATGGGATCGCGACGCCAATGCAACCCATTGAGGCGCATTGCCGTCACCAAGCGCGGAGAGCCTTAGGTGGCTCGTGGGAGACAGCCTTCAGCTTGGGAGACTGATCTTGGGAGACACTGAGTTGTGTTTAGCCGGGAAAGGTCGGTCTGGTTCCCACGCTTGCGGGGACGATGGGACCATTCACCGGGCGGAGCAAGGTGCGGTCGATGACGACCATCGGGTTCCCCCATCCGGCCCAGTCGTTCCGGACGTCGTCGACAGGATCTGTCCGCAGGGTGATCTCGATCTGTCGGCCTACATAAGAGGCGAGGGGGACCCGGACCTCCACCCATCGCCGTTCATCCAGATTCGCACGTGGATTGAGACGGATCCCGTACACCTCCGACGGAGTGGCGCCACCGACCGCAACATCTACCGCGAACCGGACGCCATCGCCGAAGTCGGTGTACCACGCCTCCGGACGCAGGGCCATCCCGGCCGTGAAGAAGGTCTGTGCTTCCGGCACGGTGACGTCGAACGCGACGCGTGACGACGGGTGCATGAAGAGCCACTGGCGTTGCCGTCCGCCGTGCGGGAACTCCACCACATCCGGCCTGGACCCGACGAGTGGGCCGACCAACAACCACCGGACATCGACGAACTTGTCGGCACCGAGATCCGCGCCGGTAGGCGACGAGATGCGGGAACGACCGGAACGAACCAGATCAGCCACATTGGCGACGATCAGGTTCGGCGACGTGCCGGGCACGGACCGGGGCGGGAGTGTCATCACCACCTCGAATGTCGTCTGTGCGATGGCCATGCCGGCGAAGACACACGCAACCACGCCTGCTGCGATCCACCCGGTTCGTGACCACACCGCGAGGGATTGCCAGTTGAACCGGAGGTATCCCAACACAACGACGAGGATCGCGATTCCTGTCGCCGCGGTGATCGCATCGCCGGTGATGCGGGGGAGTGTGGACCCGAAGATGACGGTGACCACATGCCGACCGGCAGGCACATCCACCAGATGGAAGCCCAATCGTGCATCCTCCGCGGGATCGTAGGGAGGTACCCGGATTGGCGCCAGCTTGCCGTCGACATACCCGCGCCATCCGGGAAACGAGAGTTGGTGGAAGGCGACCGTTGCGCCGTCGCCGTCAACATCAACGACGGTTTCCATCCGCAATCCATCGCGTCGCAGTTCGGTGATCCGTGCCGAACCGGCGTACACGAGTGCGGTGCTGCCAACCCACGATCCTGGCGGATACTGGCGGTCAAAGACCTGGTTGCCACTGGGGTGCAGTGTGTCCGAGACCTTCAAGCCCACGTCTATTGGGGTGAAGTCGCCAAGACCTGTTGCTGCGCCACCAATCCACCAATCATGATCGAACTCACTTCTGAGGATGGTATTGGCATCTACACGGTGGGATACGTTGTCACGGAACGGGATCGGTGGTGACCCAAGGCTTGCCACTCCAAGGAGCAGTACTGCCACCAATGCTGCAACCCACGAAGCACCCTTTGCTAAAGGACCAAACCTTGAGGCACCTTCGAGGACCATCGCCACACCTAGGGCAACGCCAAGAGAGAACGGACCGTACAGTCGCCATGGAAACTGCACCAAGCGCAACGTTGGAAGGTTGACCCAGAGCGCATCGGACCACGTCGTGGTAGAGAACCAGGCCACAGTGAGCAGGAGCGCTGGCCCGAGTACCGGTAGGGCAACTACCACTGCCGACTCGTCATTTCGCCGCCTGCGCAGCGGACCAGCGATCCCGATTCCTGTTAGGGAAACCAGTGTGGTGACAGCGATGACCATATGCGTGGACGCTGGCTTCATGGGCGCGAATGTCGGCGCGATGCCCCACGGGTAGCGATACATCCAGGCCCAATCAACTGCGCCCGGCAGAACGGGAACAGCCGGGCCATGAAGAATGATTGGGCGAGGCGTACCCCCGGATATATCCACTAGCTTCTCAAGCAACTGGGCAATGGGCATCGTGGCGTTTTCATAGTGGACCGCCGGAAGTTCCAAGATGCTTGGAATCCCTGTGGATGCCAGTAATCCTCCCGACACCAATCCCCCGAGTGCCACTCTGGCGAAGCCTAATCGAGCAGACGAAGGTGACGCAGCTACCCGCCCCACAATCCAGACAATTGCCCCCCCGAGTGCGAGCAAGCCACTGAGTTGGTGGGTCAACACGATGGTTGCACCGGTGACGGCGGCAATGAGGACTGTCCGGATGGTTGCGCGCCTTGCGGCGATAAAGCACTGGTCGACGGCCAGCAGGAACCACGGAACCAAGCCGAGCGAAAGTGCCTCCGGAAGGTTGCCCCGCAGATAAATGTTGATAACGAACGGATATGGCGCCAAAACGTACATGAGACTGGCGACAACCGCCGCAAATGGTGTGGATGTGCCATTCTGGCGCTGGCACGACACACGAACAAAATAGTATGTTCCGATGGCACCGGATGCCATCGACCCAAGTCCGATCACCCGGAATGCGTTCCAGACCGATACGCCTGTGATCGTGAGGAGATGGCCGACCAAATAGACCATGGGCGAATAGAAGTTGAAGACCGGGTAACCGTAGCCCCGGTAGAGGTCAGGTATCCACCGCGGGAATGCGAGCGTTTCGCGAAATACTAGGCGCATTGCGTAAATGCGCTGAAGATGCGTCTCTGCGGCATCATCTGTCGCCCACAGATCCAGATCTGGGCGCAGCATGATCGACCACACGGGATACAACAGCACAAGCAGCAACGCGAGGGGAAGCGTGCCCTTGACGATTGGACGCATTCCTGACCCTACACGAACTTCATGACGTGCCGTGCCGCGGCGACAACAATCCCATCCTGGTTAGTCACCGTCACGGCCGCCACGAAGCGGTCCGCACCGGCATCGATCTCGTCGACGGCATGGGTCACTTCAACGGTGTCGCCAAACCGGACTGGCCGGATGAACCGGACGCGGTCGTAGCCATACGACACCGTCGACTGGCTGGTGCGACCGGTTAGCCACCGCCGGACCCACCGGGTTGAGGAGGCCGACATGTACGCCACCAGCAACGCCCCGTGCGCGATGCGTTCGCCAAAGCGGGTGCCACGTGAGTACGCCTCGTCTACGTGCTGCGGATGGTCGTCCCCGGAAAGTTCTGCGAAGAGGTCGACATCTGCCTCCGTCACGGTCCGGGCATACGTCGCCGTCTGCCCGATCTCCACCACCTCAATCCCCCGCGGGGTCATTCCGCCGAACCGGTCAGTTCATGACGCACGATACGCACCCCCTCCACCAATCGCTGCAACTTCTGGAAGGCTAGCCAACGCGGCACCTGAAAGAATCCGCAGTCGGGCAGGATGGTCAGTTTTTCCGGTGACACGTGGCGCAGTGCCTGCCGGATGCGGTCGGCGACCTCCTCGGCCGGCTCGACCCAGAACGACTTGATGTCGACCAGGCCTGCCCCAACATCCTTGGCCTTGGCGACCTCGCCCAAGAGTTCGAGTTCGATCATCTCGCGGTTCGCGAACTCAAGGACCAGTTCGTCGCAATCGGCGTCCATAAGCCCGGGGAACATCCAGTCGTAGCGTCGCTTGCCTCGCGGGCGGCTTCCAAGGTTTCCGAAGCAGACGTGAAGTCCAACCCGAACACCTCGTTCACGCACGCCCCGAACTGCGCGGTTGTACAGGCCAATCCAGTCATGGACTTCGCCGGGGATGATCGAGTAGGACGGTTCGTCGAGTTGGATGCATGTCACGCCAGCATCGGCGAGGGCGTGGAGTTCGCGGTTGACGACATCTGCCACCTCGTGCGCGAGGGCAAGGCGATCACCGTTGTACGCATCCCCCTTGCGCAATTGCATGTGAATCGTCAGCGTCAGCGGGCCGGGGCACGTCATCTTGATGGCCCGGTCGGTCTGATGACGCGTGTACTGCCATTCCCCGACGATCCCGAGTCCATTGGGGCAGGAAATCTTTTCGGTTACTCGATAGCGTGGGGGCGAGTCGTAGCCGTACACGCCTTGTGTCCGCAGCGGCGGGATCTGTTCGAGGCCAGTGAAGAGGTCATAGAACCCCTGCACGAAGTACCACCGGCGCATCTCGCCATCGGTGATGATGTCAATCCCGGCACGTTCCTGGTCGCGGATGGCGATGTTGACCGCATCATCGAAGGTCTCGCGCACATCGGTCTGGCCGTACTTGCCCTCACGGATGGCCTCCATGGCCGTCCATACCCAACTGGGCAGGGCATAACTGCCAACCACGGAGGTCGGCAGGAGGGCGGGACCGGGGCGCGGGTTGAGTGTGGTCAGCATGCGGGTTGATCCTCAATTCGTCATCGCGTCTGGTTGTGGCCGGGCCAAGTTGAACCACTCCACCCCATCGCCCAGTGATCTATCTGCGCTTCGCGACCACTCCACCCCATCGCCCCGTGAAGGCGAGTGGCTTCGCCGTATACCCATGCATGGTGGCATACCACTCCACCCCACTGCCGGGATATTTCCATCCTTTGCGTGCAACGCGCGGTTGCGCTGTTCCAGGATGTCGCACCCCCATCCCATCTTCCGGCAGGCGACCTTCAGGTTGAGCTTGACCTCCAAAGGAAGTCTGGAGTGGGCAACACCGGCCGAGATTGATCTATCCGCCGATCATTCGGAAGCGTTCGCGCAGGACGCCTTTCTGCACCTTGCCTGTACCGGTCGTACGAGGAAGTTCGTCTACAAGCACCACATGTCTCGGAACCTTGTACCCGGCGACTAGTGAGCGTGCCCATTGACGGAATGCATCGGCATCGAAGGTTGCACCGTCATTAGCACTCCACTTCGCCGCCCCGTGATGTATTTGCGCTTCGCTGGTCACGATCACGGCCAGGACACTCTCGCCCCATTCGCGGTCTGGTACGCCCACAAGGGCGAGGTCGCGGATGCCGGGATAGGTCCGCAGCAATGGTTCCACCTCGGCCGGGTAGATCTTCTCGCCTCCGCTGATGATGACGTCCTTCAGTCGTCCGGAAATGAAGAGATAGCCCTCGTCGTCGAGATATCCGAAGTCGCCGGTGCGCAGGTAGCCGTTGCGGACCGACGTGGCGGTCTGGTCGGGACGCCCCCAGTACACCGTCATCATGTGTTCGGTGCGCGCCACCACCTCGCCGGTCTCACCGGGAGGGAGGCGGTGTCCCGGGCCAGTGGGCCAGTCGGGATCGGCGTCTCGTGACGGGTCGGCGATGAGGAGGTCTGTCTGGGCATGCGCCTTGCCCGCCGACCCGATCTTGCGCGTGTGGTCCGCTGGTGGCAGGTATGTCAGGATGCACCCACCCTCGGTCAGGCCATAGGTCTGCGTCCACGTGGCGTCGAACCTGGTCATGACCTGTTCAAGCAGATCCAGGGGCATGGCATCCGATGATCCCATCGCCCGCCGGAACGCCGATAGGTCTCGGGTGGCGAGGCCGGGCGCGTCGACAAGCCGTCGCCAGATCGTCGGAACCGCCATCATGGCCGTCACCCGGTGGCGTGCCATTGTCTCGAGGATGGCATCCGGACGAGGGTCGCGAAGCAGGACCACCGTCGCGCCGACGAAGTGGTACGGCAGGAGGGCGCAATCGGTCCCGCCAGTGTGGAAGAGGGGGTAGACGTTGAGGTAGACATCGTCCGAGTGTGCCCCGACGTGCAGGGCGAAGGTCATCGCGTGCAGGATGTGTGCCCGGTGCGACATGACCGCACCCTTGGGGAACCCCGTGGTGCCACTGGTGTAGAGGATGATGTGCGCATCGCGTTCGTCGATGGCAGCTTCGGGGACATCAGTCTCGATGGACGTGCCGAATGATGCAACCTCATCAAGCCATACCCACTCGCGCACCGTGTCAACCTCGGGCAAGGCGCGGGCCTGGTCGATGACCGTGGTGTGGTCGCGGTCGGCGATGACAATGGTTGTGCCGGAATCGGCGATGGCGTAGGCCACCTCTGAGGCACGAAACCAGAAGTTCAACGGGACCAGGATGGCCCCGCAGATCGCCGCGCCGTAGTAGACCGCAACCCATTCCGCCGAGTTCCGGCCCAGGAGCGCAACACGGTCTCCGGGACCAACCCCCCGGCTGGCGAGGGCACGGGCAACCCCGCGGGAGGCCTCATGCAGGGCGGCGTAGGTGACCGGTCCCCGTTCGGTGATCAGGGCGGCCCGGTTCGGCCTCCCCGATGGTGACGCCTGGCGTCGCAGGATCTCCCCAATCAGCATCGCGCCATTGTGACGTGCCGAAGACGCGTTCGCCACCGGGTTCGGTAGCCATCCATGCCGTGAGTGCCTGTCTCCCCTTGCGCGGAGACCAAGACGGCAACCGCAGTACACTCGGAACGATGAGTACTCCATCGGGAATGATCGACCGAATCGCCGTCATCGGGGCCGGGTTCATGGGTGGGGGTATCGGTGCCGAGTTCGCCCTGCGACTCGAACACGATGTCCGCGTGACCCTGTGGGATGCCCGACCTGGCGGGGCCGCCACCGCCGTCGCACGGGCCCGTGAGGTTGCCGATGCCCTGGTGGAGGCCGGCATCCTTCTGCCCGAGGTTGCAACCCGACGCCTCGCGCGCCTGGCTACCGCCGACACCCTTGCCGAGGTGACGGACGGGGCATCATACGTCGTCGAGGCTGTCCCCGAGGATCTGCCGACCAAGCAGGAAGTCTTCCGTGACCTCGACCGGATCACTGGCCCGGATGTGATCCTGGCAAGCAATACCTCCGGGTTTGATCCTGCCGATCTCGCCAAGGATCTTTCCCATCCGGCACGGGTCGTCGTGGCGCACTACTTCGGTCCGGCATTCCTGATCCCGCTTGTCGAGGTCGTGCCTCATCCCGGCACCGACCCGTGGGTTACCGAACGCACCGCCAAACTCCTGAGCGATGCCGGCAAGCGCCCGGCGGTCCTCGGGCGGTTTGTGCCGGGATTCGTTGCCAATCGCCTGCAACAAGCCCTGTTCCGCGAGGCCCTGCACCTCGTGCGCGACGGTGTTGCCACTCCCGAGGTCATCGATGAGGTGGCCCGGTTCAGTTTCGGACCGCGCCTCGCCGCCCTCGGGCCGTTCACCGTCGCGGACTTTGCGGGACTGGATGTCTACGCGGCCCTCTCGACGAATGTGTGGCCCGACCTCTCCGCGGAGACGGCATCTGACGCGGCGCCTGCGGAACTGGTATCGCACGTGGCGTCGGGCACTCTCGGCGTCAAGACCGGTGCCGGCACCTATCCTTGGCCACCCGAACAGGTGCAGGCCGTCACCGCCCGGCGCAACCGTGCCTTGGGTGATGCACTGCGTGGGATGCGCGGTGACGACTGATCACGATGCGTCACAACGCACGGATGCAGACCACTATCGGAGGCGGTTTCGGGGATACTGGTGACAATCCCGCCACCCGTCACCCCTTGGTTAGATGGCCACCCAATGACCCTGATGCTTTGGCGGGAAGGGACGTCGGTGGACCAAGGAGTGACGCACCGTCCTGAGTGGCTAGCAGGGATGCCCGAGGAACGCATCACCACCATTCCCACCCCATTTCCCTTGCCTGAGCCAAGCGAATACACATAACAGGCGAGGGGTGGGTGCATTACGCTCCACTTGCACGAAAGGACATGCCACCCATGACACTTCCTACCCGCACCCTCGGACGCACCAACATGCGCGTCACCGAAGTCTCGCTTGGCGGGGTGACGTTCGGCGGCCTGCACGGACCGGTTCCGGAGGCTGAGGCTGCTACGGCACCGGACCGCGCCTTCGAACTCGGGATCAACTTCATTGATACGTCGCCCCTGTACTTCGACAGCGAAGAACGTCTTGGGCGCTACCTTGCCACGCGTGGCGGGTGGCCGGCGGGGGCGTACCTTTCCACCAAGACCGGCACGCACCCGACCCGCCGGGGCGACTACTCGGCCGAGGGCACGCGGTGGTCGGTAGCGAACAGCCTGCACGTCATGGGCGTGACGTCGGTCAACTGCCTGCTGGTGCACGACCCGCGCGACCAAACCGAGATGGATGCCGTCCTTGCGCATGGTGGTGCCCTCGACACGCTTGAGGCGCTCGAGGCTGAAGGCAAGTTGCGTAGCATCGGTCTTGGGTGTCGCCCGCACCGTTTCCATCGGCAGGCGATCGACACCGGCCGGTTCGACCTGATGCTGACCTTCGGCGACTACAACCTGATGCGTCAGACGGCGGCGCCGTTGATCGAGGCTGCGCATGATTCCGGGATGGGGGTCATCGCTGCGTGGTCAATCGGGTCGGGCCTGCTTGCCGGACCGGACCCGCGGACGGTGGCCCGGCTGGAGAACCATCCTGACCTCGAGGCAGCAATCGACTGGTGGGAGTGGGCGCGCGACCGGGCCGTCGACTTGCGTGCCGTTGCAATCCAGTGGGTACTGCGCAACCGGAAGGTCGGTTGCACCCTTGTCGGCGCCCGTGACGGTGTGGAGATGTCGCAGAACCTCGCGTCATCACTCGCACCGCTGCCGGATGCCATCTGGCCGGAGGTTGAGGAACGGATCCGGTCGGGCAAGGGCCAGTCACAGGCCGCGGGTGGCGAAGCGGCGTAGGGGTTCGTCAGTGGGAGGGCGGGCATGAACGCCGTGCCGGTCCTCCCGCGCTATCCTGAACCGGTGGGGACAGCGTGCCGGAACGGTGATCCCGCCGTAACGGAGGTGCGACATGGCCATCACTGAACCGGTGTTATCCCTGCCAACTGCGTCTGAGGTCGGGGATTTCGCGACTAGCCTGCTTGACGGCTACGGTCTTCGGGACGATTCGCCCGGAATTGCGATCCTGGTGGCGCGGGGTGGCGAGATCCTCTTTGAGGGGGCACGCGGTCTTGCAAGTGCCGAACTCGGTGTGCCCCTCACACCCGCACACCGCTTCGCCCTCGCGTCCGTCTCAAAGCAGATTGTCGCGGCCGGTGTCCTGCACCTCGTCGGACAGGGCGTTGTGGATCTGGAAGACCCTTTGGCCAGGTTCCTGCCGGATTTCCCGAACGCGCAGGCAATCACCATTGTGCAGCTGCTCAATCACACGTCGGGTGTGGCGAGTTTCACGAATGTCCCGGCGTTCTGGACCACACCCCCGCCTCTGGCGATCACCACTGGCGAGATGGTTGCGAAGATTGCCGTCCTCACCCCGGACTTCCCTCCCGGCCAGGGGTGGTCGTACAACAATTCGGGCTACGTCCTCGCCGCCGCCGTCATCGAGGCTGTTGCCGACATGCCGTGGCACACCTACTTGGAGACGGCCATCCTCGCGCCCCACGGCATTGAGGGAATCACGTTTCCTAATGGATGGCGGGTTGTGCCCGGCATGGTTCCGGGGCACTCGATCAGTGAAGGGGGCCATGTTACCCGCGCCTTTCCTGCCATGTTCCACATTGCCCATGGCGCCGGTGGACTGGTTGGTGATGTCCGGTCCCTCATGAAATGGAACCTCGCCCTGCACCTGGGCGACATCCTCCCACCGGCGATTCTGGCCCGCATGATCACTCCCGAGGGTTCGGCGACCCTCCCAGGGCCAGATGGGACTCCGCCGGACTACGGTCTGGGGGTTGCCTCATCGACGAACCATGGCGAGCCTGTGATCAGTCATGGTGGAAGCATCCAGGGGTTCGCCACCCTGCTGGCGTGGGTGCCTTCAACGCAGACAACGGTCGCCGTCCTTGCGAACACCGACGACCCGGCCGTGATGTCCGACATGATTGCCCGGCAACTCGTGGCTTTCACCATAGGGAAGCCGTACCTCCCACCAATGACCGTGTCGACGCCTCCGGCTGCCCTCGCCCCCCTGGCAGGTACCTACCGCCTTGGTGACCAGTCGGTGGCCCTGCACGTCACTGACAATGGCTTGCAAATTGACTGCACTCCCGTGCAGGCGGCAATCATCCAGGGTCGACGCACGCCGGCACAGTGGCATCCGGCACCACCGGCGGACATCACCGTCTCGATTCCCGTGATTCCGCTTGGTGATGACCACTTTGCCTTCGAAGCAAGCATTGCGAGGGCAACGTTCACCCGGGATGCGGTTGGCCGTGGCGCATCGTTTGTCTTTCAGGCCAAGGGGGAGGGACCGGGCACGACATGGCAACTCGTGCGGGATGGTTGACGGGGGACTGAGGGAGATGCGGGCAGGGATGCCCACTGACCAGACTGGCGTAATGCCCACTGACCAGACTGGCGTGACGCCTACGGACCGGAGTG
>BJHB01000073.1:0-10769 GCA_014191415.1 Chloroflexota bacterium | reverse complement strand
CCGCACTGACCTCAGGTGAACGTGGTCGTTCGGATCATAGATCCCATCGAGCATCGCCTCGACCGTACCGCTGATCACTGTAAGCGGCGTTCGCAGATCGTGTGCAATATCAGCAACCAGACGACGTCTCGCCTCTTCCTGCCTGTCGAGGCTTTCGGCCAACTGGTTGAACGATCCGGCAAGTTCGGCAAGCTCAGCAAACCCTGATGGCTTGACGCGTGCCCCAAGTTCCCCAGCAGCAATCCGTTGCGCCCCCGCCCGCAGCGCCGACACCCCAGTCGTCAGGGGATGCATGAAGATCGCTCCGACCAACAGCGCGGCAAACGCACCCAAGCCGGCGCCACCAAGCAGTGCGCGGTTCATATTGGTCTGAGGGTCGATCGGCAAGGGCCCAGTCATGGCGACCGGCGCACTTTCCAACTGGATCAATTGGTCAGGTGTCAAGGCAGGCAAGGTGCCAAAAAGCGAACCAACAACCTCGCCCTGATATCGCAGCGAAAGGAGCCGGCGGACCGGCGGAGGTTCGCGGCCGGGCGGGGCGTCTGTCGCATCCGCCACAACCCGGCCACTCACGTCGGTAACCATAAGCCGTCGTGAACGACCCATCGGACCGGGCATTGCAGACGTCAGGTCCACGAGAACAGGCTCAACCCGTTCCCAAGATGGCCCAATCCCGTAGGTCATCTGGACCATCGCGCTGACCTGGCGCAGGTAGGAGACCTCGCGGGTCTCGTCCAATGCCAACTGCGTCTCGCGCCCCCCCAGGCTTGCCAACATTCCAACGGAACTGATTGATACGACGGTTACCGCCGCGAACCCAATGGCGAGCCACAGGGCAAAACCGAGGGTTCGCGCCGGCTTCTCCAGACGCGATGAGCCACTCATTGTGACCTCCACGACAGCAGCATCGTCCCGACTGCATTGACTGCCATGGCCAACGTTGATCGCACGAGCGGACCCTACGTACGTCCGGACGCGAGAATGTCACGCGTTGGCGTCTTGTACCCGAACCCGACGACCGTCAGGATCAGGCGGGGCTGTTTCGGATCAATCTCGATCTTTGCGCGCAGGTTCCGAACGTGACTGTCCACAACGCGGTCACTTGCGCCGCCGTCGGAAGCACCCACAATGCTCACCAGTTGCGACCGTGAAAAGATCCGACCCGGTTGCGCCGCGAGAGTCTGCAGAAGTTCGAACTCCGCGCGGGTCAACGGAATGGTCTCACCGGCGCGGGTAACTTCACGCCGACCCGTGTCAATGACGAGTTCGCCAAGGGTCAGGGTGTCCTCTCTGGCCGACCGCTGGTTCGCCGTCCGACGCAAGTGGGCACGGACCCTCGCAACTACCTCGCGCGGTTCGAACGGCTTTGTCACATAGTCATCTGCGCCTAACTCAAGCCCAAGCACGGTGTCAGTGACATCGTCTCGTGCCGTCAGCATGATGATTGGCACTTCGCTATCGCGCCGGATCTCCCGGCACACATCCCAACCAGACATTCCCGGAAGCATGAGATCCAAGAGGACGAGGGCCGGTTTCTCTCGCCGAAAGGCCTGCACCGCGCCAGGGCCATCACTGGCCGTCACGACCCGGAACCCGTCCTTGGCGAGGTAGGCGCGGACAATATCGACAATCTTCGCCTCGTCATCCACCACCAGGATCGTCGCGCCGATCATTCCATCGCTCCTCTGACAAGTCGCATGCCGATCATGGTCGACGTTCCGGACGCTTAGCAGATTGCGTCCCGACCTCGCCGGTGTAACAGCCCAAAAAATAGGGAAATGTACTTGCCGCGTAATACCGGCACTCCCCATCGGGTCCCGTCATGCCGTTGCATCGGTCAAGATCGCCCAACCCATCAACGTATCCGTACCGCGACCAGACCATCCGGGCGGTCGACACCTGCTGGTAACTGCTTCGCACAGAGACAATGGTGGCGCAATCATCATCCGCACACAACAACGGCGACATGATTGGAAACCCATCCAGGGCATAGCCTACGACCGTGTCAGGGGTCGCCATCAGGTCGGCTGGGGGGCAGGCCGGGGTAACGCGAACGTGATATTCGCGTGACGGCCCGGTGTGGCCTCCGCAGATGTCAAGGATTCCATCCGCAAGCGGGTCAGCAGTCCCCTGCGCGGGCGCTTCGAACGGCCCGTAAATCGGAAGTCTGTCGACCGCAACGCCGATCGCACCAAGGTTGAGCGCCCCTGGCGTCCGGGCAATGACAGGCGTGAGGGGAATGCGGAACGTGAAGTCCTGCACCCGCAAGGGATTTGGTGTCTTTGCGACGAACGGAAATGTCGGGATCCCATTGGTCCTGACAACAACCTGGGTGTCAGAACACGCGACCGTCATTGCAGGCGCAGGTAGCCCGGAATTGGCGGGGTGTGCGCGCAGGTCCATCACGAATCGCCCTACCGAACACGCACTTGCCACCGCACCAACCGATGCCATGCCAACCGATGCCATGCCCACCAATGTGCCCTCTTCATGGGATGAGGCAAGGGCCGAAAACGACAAGACGACGGTCGCAATCAATCCGGCAACCATGCCGTTCCCACCTCGCCCGATCAGCATCCGCCTCATCACGACATTCGCTCCTGAGTGTCCAGTATTCAAACCAGATTCCCGCCCGACGCTAACGCAACGTTAAGAGCCTGTGGAGATGGCCTCGCCGGTTCCACGGCATTGCCCGGCGCCGAATAGGCAGTACGTGGACGTCGCGCGTGCACCCACCCGGCGCGGTTTCCTCAGCCAAGCGGTTACCCTGTCGCCCATCCGGGCCAGGATGCCAACCGGCGTCCGGGCACGGCATCGGAAGGAAGGCACCCGGCGATGAAGATCACGCGTCTTGAGACGTTCCTTGTCAAACCACGTTGGCTGTTCCTGCGTATCCACACTGATGAAGGCGTGACGGGCCTCGGTGAACCAATCCTCGAGGGCCGCGCCCTCACCTGCCAGACCGCGGTCAAGGAGATGGAACCCTGGTTGATTGGGCAGGACCCGACCAAGATCGTCCATCACTGGCAGAGCATCTACAAGCACAGCTTCTACCGTGGCGGCGAGATCCTCACCAGCGCCCTGTCCGGTGTCGAGCAGGCACTTTGGGACATCACTGGCAAGTGGTTGGGCGTCCCGGTCTATCGTCTCCTGGGCGGCCCGACGCGTGACCGTATCCGCATGTATGGCACCGCCGGGGGCAACACGCCCGAAGCCGCCGCCGAAAGTATCAAGCAGGCCGTGGCCATGGGCTTCAACTGCATCAAGACCGGCGTTGGCCTGCGAGGCAACGGGCGGGTGATCGAGACCGCCGAACACACCGAGAATGTCGTGGCGATCTTCGCAGCCATGCGCGAAGCGGTTGGCAACTCCGTTGATATCGCCATCGACTTCCACGGTGCCGTCGCACCCCAGACCGCCAAGCGCTTGGTCAAGGCGCTCGAACCCTACCACCCGTTCTTCATCGAGGAACCCGTGCAGGCACAGAATGTCGATGTCCTCGCCGACATCACCCGTTCCACATCCATCCCCATCGCCACTGGCGAGCGTCTCTTCACAAAATGGGGTTTTCGTGAGGTGCTCGAGAAACGAGCCGCCTCAATCCTGCAACCAGACCTATCGCACGCCGGGGGCATCATGGAGACCCGCATCATCGCGGGCATGGCCGAGGCCTACTACGCAGCCATCGCCCCACACTGCCCACTCGGTCCGATTGCCCTCGCCGCCTGCATCCACCTTGATGCATCGATTCCCAACTTCCTTGCCCAGGAAGGCGGACGTATCACGGGAGAGGGGTACATCAAGACCCCGTACAAGCAGGTGAACGGCTACCTTCCCCTGCCTACTGCACCAGGCCTCGGGATCGAACTCGACGACGAAGCGATTGCCGACAAGATTGGTCACGATTGGCAGAACCCCAAGGCGTACGCCGAGGACGGCAGCGCAATCGACTGGTAACTACCAAAAGCCCACGGACCGCCTCCGGCATTGCACTCCCGGTGCAGGCCGGAGGCGGACACCCGGACCGGGTTGGTGCCCCAGTCAAGTGGGTACCATCCGAGCATGAGCGATGTGCGGATCGAACTGCGGTACTTCGCACGGGTGCGCGAACTCCTCGGGCGCCGTGCGGACACGCGCACCCTCCCGCCGGGCACCACCATCGCGGACATTTGGGCGAGCCTCACTGAGGAATGCCCACCGCTTGTCGGCCTGACCTGGAAACCGTCGGTCAACCAGGAGTACGCCACGCCGGAAACCGTCCTGCAGGACGGTGATGAGGTGGTCTTCATTCCGCCGGTCAGCGGAGGCACCGGCAGTTCAGCTCCCGATTTCCCAACCGATCCGTCCCGGATTGACGCACGCTTCGTTGGGAGGGACAAGCGATGACTGTTCAACCACCACGGCTCTGCCGCCTCACGCATGACCCCATTGATATGAACGAACTCATCGCCGCCGTCCAGACCGTCGCGGATGGGGCCGTCTGCGTGTTCCACGGTGTCGTGCGCGAAGATTCCCGGAACCGCAAGGTCCGGTTCCTCGATTACGACGCGTACCCGGAGATGGCCGAACGCAAGATGCATGCCATCCTGGACGAAGTAGCCGTCCGGTGGCCCGACCAACGCGCCGCCATCGTCCACCGTCTTGGGATCGTGAACGTCGGTGAGGCCAGCATTGTCATCGCGGTCGGATCACCGCATCGTGGTGAATCCTTCGACGCTTGCCGATACGTGATCGACCGGGTGAAGCAGGAAGTTCCTATCTGGAAGAAGGAAGTCTTCACAGACGGTGAGGAGTGGATCGAAGGATCCTAGGTCCGGCCTAAGTCACCGAACCCGGATCATCGCTTCCACGGAACGCCAGATCCGCCACTCAAGGATCTCTGCCGGAGCAGTGGCGTCAAGCACCACAAACCGGCTCGGATCGGCCACGGCAAGTTCCTTGAACCCCCCGCGGACCCGTTGGTGAAATTCGATGGGTCGACGGTCCATCGTGTTCAGTTCACTCACACCCTTCTCGTGCGCCTGCCGCTTGCGTGCCAGCCCAAGTGACGGTTCAAGGTCCAGGAGGATAGTCAAGTCGGGGAGCAAGCCATCGGTCGCAAGGAGCGAGATTGCCTTGAGTGATGCCAGATCGACACCGTCGCCAAATCCCTGGTAGGCGTACAGCGAATCGACGTATCGGTCACTGATCACGACCGTGCCAGCTTGCAGGGCCGGGCGGATGACCGATGCCACGTGCTGAGCGCGGTCGGCGCTCATGAGCAAAGCCTGCGCGATTGGCGCGAGGGGGAGCTGCCCGGTGTCGAGCATCAGGCTGCGGAGAGCCCCGCCCAATGGCGTTCCACCCGGCTCGCGCGTCACCAGGACTGACTGACCATTGCCTTCCAACCTGGCCCGCAACCGTGCAATCTGGGTGGTCTTTCCCGCGCCCTCCGGACCCTCAAAAGTCACGAACCGTCCGCCAGATGCCTCAGCCACCCGTCCTGGTTTGACGCCGACGACATCCATGACCGCCATCCTCGTGCCTCTTCACCCAAGCAAGGCCGCCAGAGATGGCGGCCGACCCACACCAGTGAAAACGCACCACACCAAACGGTGTTCCGCGGTTACCTGCCACCCGGGCCAACCCGGAACAGCGTGACCCGCCGGTGCGGTTCGCGTCCCGTACTCCGGGACCCAACTCCGTAATCCGACGCAAGTTGGTGCTGCAGCCGGCGGATATAGGCGTTCTGGGGCGGAAGCTCTACCGGACGCGTGGTCAATTTCACCCGGTCCACCGCGTCCTTCGTCTCGGCAAGCACCAGATCCTCAAGGTCCCGGGGCGGGTCAGCCGTCTGCAGGGAATACATCGCCTCCAGAGATTGCTGGATGTGCGCCGCCGCATTGCTCTTGATCACGAACACCGGAACACCCTGCCCCTCGGCATCGCGCACCGGACCAGGGTTTGTCCGGTAGTAATTCTTGACCGTGAGAACAACCTCGGCCTCGCGCAGTTCCTTGGTGATGATCACCGGAACACGCAGTATGGCTATCGCCGTCTCCAGTTTTCCACGGTTCACACCGAACGGAAAAACACGCACCGTCCGGCGCGTCTGGGGCATTGCCAGTCGTCCACCAATGTCAATATTGCCTTCACCGGCGGTGCCATCGACCTCTTCGGCATCATCGGTGTCGTCATCCGTGGCGATTGCCTCGGTCCGTTCCCGCATGGGCTCCGGATCGGCAGGATCAAAGGGACCGGGGACAACCCTGCCGCCAATGCGCACCGACCATCGGTCCTCAGGTGCGTTAGCAAGTCCCGCTGGGCCGGCAACAGGGGCACTCTGCTCGGCCGGCATCGCTCGTCCCACGGGTGCAGCGGCTGGATAGCCCGGTTCCACGCCGTCAACCGGATCACGCCAGCGGTACCGTTCCGGGCTTCCGTAGCGCGATGCACCGCGGTCACGCCACCCACCACCACGTTCGCGCCAACCCCCACGCCCACTGTCCGGACGAGGCGAGGGTCCGCCATAGGCACCGAAGCCCTCAGGCGCGGGGCCACGACGACGGTCATCGCCTGCGCCCCTGGTGGTCACCTCAGCCCGGCGTTCTATCGTGCCGTCCTCGCGTCGTGACCTCGCCTCGATCAGGACCGGTTGCCCTCGCAACAGTCCGTCAACCGTCTCGGTCACGTCTCGATGCACGATCAGCCGTTGGCGGTCCTGCATTTCGACCAACACGTCGAAGGTTGGCGGTGCCTTGCGTTCCAGGATCGTCTTCTGGGTTCCCCGGCGACGGGCCTCGTCATCGCCTAGCGTGACCGTCTGGATTCCCCCGACCAAGTCCGTCAGGGTCGGGTTGACCAGGAGGTTGTCAAGCGACGTCCCGTGCGCCGTTGCGACAAGCTGGACGCCACGTTCGGCAATCGTCCGGGCGGCCTCGGTCTCGAGTGCCGTGCCAATCTCATCAATCACAATGACTTCGGGCATGTGGTTTTCCACTGCCTCGATCATCACCGCATGCTGTTGTGATGGGGTCGGGACCTGCATCCGGCGCGCCCGGCCGATCCCGGGATGCGGGATATCACCGTCACCGGCGATCTCATTCGACGTGTCCACGATGACCACGCGCTTGCGAAGATCGTCCGCAAGGACGCGTGCCGTCTCGCGCAGGATGGTCGTCTTGCCCACACCCGGTCGGCCGAGGATCAGGATGCTCCGTCCACTCTCCACGAGGTCACGGATGACGTCGACCGTACCCATCACTGCCCGCCCGGCGCGGCATGTCAGGCCGACGATATCTCCCCGACGGTTGCGGATCGCTGAAATCCGGTGAAGCGTCCTCGGAATCCCCGCGCGGTTGTCATCACCGAACGCACCGATCCGGGTCACCACCGCCTCAATGTCAGCAGCGGTAACCTCGTCTTCGCTAAGGATGACCTCGCGACCGACAAACCGTGCCTCAGGAAGCCGACCGAGATCCAAGATCACCTCAAGGAAATTGCCGATCTCAGGATCTTCCAGAAGGCGTTCGCGGATCCGGTCTGGCAGCAAATCCAGCAGTCTGCGCAGGTCGTCGGCAACGACCGATCCTGGGGGCAAAGGAACAGGCCCATCGGCAACCGCCCCGGTCTCTTCGGATACGTCGGATGAGTGATCGATTGGTTCGTTCGTCACGGTGACCTCAAACAGGGCAAGTATGCGTGAGAACCGGTCCGCGACTGCATGTCACCCCGCATTTCCGGGGTGACGGCTTTCATCACGAAACGACCCTTTCCATCACCGACACGAGTTGCCGACGCAAGGCCGGAGCGGTCAGTGCAAGTTGCTTCATCATGAGCACGTGTGTTTCTGATAACCGGAACCCGACACCTTCAAGCGCCCGACATTCGAGCCACTGGTGTTCACGAACCCGGGCGATGACTGGCGCAACACGCGACCGGCGGACATGGTCCAGTGCGAGCCCCAGCATCGTCTCGGCCATGCCGTTCATGCCAGGCGTATCGCCCATCGGATTGATCATCAGCGACAAGTGGTGCGGGCCTCGGCGCGTCAAGCCTAATTGCATCCATGCGACCGTCTGGCCATCGGAGACGATCACCCAACGCCGTCCTACAAGCCCCGGGGAAAGTCTGGTGTCCAAAATCGGCCAGCCCCCGAGAGGCCTTCGGGGCAAGTCCCACACCTGCGGTCGCCTCGCCTCGGCGAGTTGCACGACTGGCGGAGTGGTTGCCCGGTACAACTCGTGAACCCCGAAGGCATCAGCCCGTTCCTGCCGACGCAACCCGGCCAAATCAGTACCGGGTGAAGTCCGAGCCACCGCACCACCTTGGTCGTGGGCTTCGGACGCCAGCAACACCAGAGAGGCCGGGACGATGTAGGTGTGTTCGCGTATCACTGGTGCGAAGTTCAACTGGCCGAAAACCGCCGCCGCATCGTTGTCATCACGCACGGAGGCAAAAATCCGTTCCGCATGCCTTTCGATCGCCGCATCGCAAAGGCGTCCAAGCAGCTGCAGGGCACGCCGGTCAGGGTAGCCGGAAGTGGACGAACCGGGCGTGTCACCATCGCCAGCCTCGGCACCAAGTGCCAGGTAGACAATCTCCCAGTGCCGTGGTTCGCCTCGTGGCTGGGCTTGCCCGAGTCCGATCACCCGCCCGGACTGCTCCACCACCAGGCTTCGGGTGCGCGGAACACCCGGGACCGGTGCCCCCCAGACCGACTGGACAATGCCGAACGATGGAGACCACCTCGGTGCCCACAGGAGCGCCTCACGCACATCGACCGGACCGGCAACCGATGACCGTCGGCGCCGTGTTCGGCGGATGAGCCGGGTGATTCCTGCCATATGCCACCAGCGAACCGGAACGACCGACCAGTCAGGTTGCATCCGTTCTCCGAAATGATCCAGCGACCCGCCACTTCAAGTTCACGCCCCGCTGGGCACCAGAATGGTCTGTCGTCGCGAACCCGAGGGTGATTGACACCTGCACCATGCAGGTCTATCTTGCCCTATCGAAGGGGACTTCCGCGCCCCGGAATATCGGTAGGCACCCCGTCGTCACCCATGGCCCGCCGGGGGTATCGTGACAACACACGCCATCAACATCGCTCACACAACCCGAGGGAGATCATTGGATCATGAGCCAATCAGCGACCGGCGCATTCGACGCCCTCTTTCATGAAACCCGGAAGTTTCCGCCATCCTCCGAATTGGCTGCCCACGGCACCATGTCGGACCCGGCGATCTACGAGCAGGCCCGACAGGATCCGGAAGCGTTCTGGGACGCCCGCGCCCGTGAGCAGATCGATTGGTTTCACCCTTGGAACCAAATCCTGGACTGGAAACCACCATTCGCCAAGTGGTTCATCGGCGGCACCCTGAATGCCTCCTACAACTGCGTCGACCGTCACGCACACGGGGAACGCGCGAACAAACCCGCCATCATCTTCGAAGGCGAACCCGGAGACCAGCGCGTCATCACCTATGCCCAGTTACTCGAGGAAGTCACCCTCGCCGCCGCCATGCTTCGACATCTTGGGGTCCAGAAGGGCGACAAGGTTGCGATCTACCTGCCGATGATCCCCGAGGCAGTCATCTCGATGCTCGCCTGCGCCCGTCTCGGCGCACCCCACACCGTCGTCTTTGGTGGCTTCTCCCCGGACTCACTCGCCGACCGGATCAACGACTGCGGAGCGAACTTCGTGATCACCGCCGATGGCGGATGGCGCCGCGGCAAGGTTGTTCACCTCAAGGACAATGCCGACGAGGCCATGGCCAAGACCGACCATGTCAAACGATGCGTCGTTGTCCGACGCGTCGGTGACGCCGCCTCCATCCACATGGATCCCGACCGAGACATCTGGTGGCATGACGCCGAAGCCGAGACCCGTGCCTCGGGCGCGACCGACTGCCCACCCGAACAGCTCGACTCCGAACACCCGCTGTTCATCCTCTACACCTCCGGATCAACCGGCAAGCCGAAGGGCATCCTTCACACCACCGGCGGCTATATGGTCCAGACCAGCCTGACGCACAAGTGGGTCTTTGACCTCAAGGAAAATGACATCTTCTGGTGCACCGCCGACGTTGGTTGGGTCACCGGGCACAGTTACATCGTCTACGGCCCGCTTGCGAATGGAGCCACCTGCGTCCTGTTCGAAGGAACACCGGACTACCCGGACAAGGACCGGTTCTGGTCGATGATTGCCAAGCACAAGGTCACGATCTTCTACACCGCTCCCACCGCAATCCGGTCATTCATGCGATGGGGCGACGAATTCCCGGCACGTCACGACATGTCATCCCTGAGATTGATCGGTACCGTCGGCGAACCGATCAATCCCGAAGCGTGGATCTGGTACCACCGGACCATCGGTGGTAGCCGGTGCCCGATTGTTGACACGTGGTGGCAAACGGAGACGGGCGGGATCATGATCTCGCCAATCGCATCGCTCACCACCACGAAGCCCGGGTCGGCGACCTTTCCGTTCCCAGGCATCGATGCCGATATCGTGGACGAACAGGGAAACAGCGTGCCACTGGGTGGGGGTGGCTACCTGATTGTCCGCAAGCCATGGCCATCGATGCTGCGCACAATCTGGGGTGACGACGAACGCTACAAGCAGACCTACTGGAACCGGTTCGAGAACATCTACTTCGCCGGCGACGGGTGCAAGCGCGACGATGAAGGCTACTACTGGCTTCTCGGACGCGTTGACGACGTCCTCAATGTCTCGGCCCACCGGATCGGAACCGCCGAACTTGAGAGCGCGCTTGTGATCCATCCGA
>BJHB01000072.1:0-10882 GCA_014191415.1 Chloroflexota bacterium | reverse complement strand
CGGGGCCGCTGAGGCCGGGCACGTGCAGGAGGTTGCAGCGACTCTGTTCTCACGGTACCTATTTCCATTTGAAGTAACGAGCGTGCTGCTGCTCGCCGCGATACTTGGGGCGTCGGTTCTCGTTCGCAAGCGGACTGAACACGCATGAGCATTCAACTGACAGACACCACCTCAACTGCCAGCAACCTTGATGGGGTTCGGGGCACGAAATTGATGAAGAAACCATGAATCTTCCGAGTACCGTGCCCACAGAGGCATACCTGGTCCTAAGTGCGGTTCTCTTCGGGATCGGCGCAATGGGTGTCATGCTCCGAAAGAGTGCCTTGACGATGTTCATGTCCGTCGAGCTGATGCTCAACGCTGTCAACTTGAGTTTTGTGGCGTTTGCCCGGCATTTCGGGCGGTTGGATGGTCAAATCATCGTCTTCTTTGTGATGGCGGTTGCGGCAGCAGAGGTGGCTGTTGGGCTTGCAATCATCGTGGACATCTTTCGGAGTCGTCGCAGTGTGGATATCGACGACGTGAACTGGCTCCGTGGCTAGATAGGCGCGACAGGACGAACATGCTCGAACAACTCTGGCTGGTCCCGGCCTTCCCGCTGCTTGGCGCCGTCGCAAACCTGGCGTTTGGCAGGCAGTTGGGCCGGACGATGGTGTCGTTGATCGCAATCGGTTCGGTGGCTCTATCATTCTTCGTCGGAGTGAACGCTGTCACCTCGTTCGCCTCACTATCCGCGCCTCACGGGTTCCAGTTGCGTGTCTTCGATTGGATTTCGTGGGGATCAGGCAATTCTGCGGTTCATGTCGCAGACATTGGCTTGTTGCTTGACCCTCTCTCAAGCGTCATGGTGTTGGTGGTCTCCGGTATTGGCATGCTGATCCATATGTATTCGGCTGGCTACATGGCGGAGGAGCCAGGATACGCTCGCTATTTCGTGTATCTGAACTTGTTCACGTTCGCGATGCTTGTACTGGTCCTTGCGAACAACTTCCTCCTGATGTTCGTTGGGTGGGAGCTCGTCGGACTTTGTTCCTACCTGCTGATTGGTTTCTGGTTCACGCGTCCGTCGGCTGCAGCCGCTGGCAAGAAGGCGTTCATCACGAACCGCATCGGTGACTTCGGCGTGCTAATCGCCCTGTTTCTGATCTGGGTTCACTGGGGCACCTTTGATTTCTTTGGTGGTCCGGGCGGGGCGTCGACTGGCGTGTTTGACGACCCGGGCCGAGTACTGGCAACGCAGAGCGTCGCATTTGCCATTCCGATGCTTCTTATTCTTGGTGTGACCGGGAAGTCGGCGCAGATCCCGCTGTTCGTCTGGTTGCCGGATGCAATGGAGGGCCCGACTCCGGTTTCTGCATTGATCCACGCTGCAACGATGGTGACTGGTGGCGTTTACCTGGTGGCACGGGCGCACCTGCTGTACGACCAATCGCCTGACGCCCTGCTCACGCTGGCAACGATTGGTGCACTGACCGCTTTTGTCGCTGCGACCGTGGCGATTGTCCAGACCGACATCAAACGGGTGCTCGCGTACTCGACGGTCAGCCAGCTTGGGTTCATGGTCCTGGCTCTAGGGTCCGGTGCATACGCTGCAGCCGTTTTTCACCTCATGACACACGCCTTCTTCAAGGCACTGATGTTCCTGGGAGCCGGATCAGTCATCCACGGCCTGCACGAACAGCAAGACTTGCGTCGGATGGGTGGTTTGCGTCGCTACATGCCGGTGACTACGTGGACTTTCATTGTTGGATGGCTGGCGATCATTGGCGCACCCGGCTTCTCAGGTTTCTTTTCCAAGGATCTGATCCTTGCACGGACCTTTGCGCGCGGTCTCATTGACCCGGTCTACCTCGGGCTCTATGCCCTTGCGCTTCTAACGGTAGGTATCACTGCGTTCTACATGTCGCGGATGGTTTTCCTCGCATTCTTCGGGGATTTCCGGGGCGGTGTGGATGACCATGGACACGCGGTGGTCCCACATGAGTCCCCGATGTCCATGCTTGTCCCAATAATTGCCCTTGCGGTGGGGTCAATTGTTGCCGGATGGATTGGGGTGCCATCGTTCCTTACCGGAGGAACTTCCCTCGACTCCCCAATCGAGGTGTTCCTCGCCCCTGCGGTAGCCGCAACCGGGGTCTGGGAAGGCACGCTTGAGCACCTGACCGAGATTGTCCTGACAGGACTGTCGGTGATGGTTGCACTCGTCGGCGCAAGCCTTGCAGGACTGCTTTATCTGTCAGGGGCGGTGAATCCTTTGGCGCTCGCGATGATCTTCAGTCCGATCACACGATTGTTCGAAGCACGGTGGTACCTGGACGATTTCTACCGGGTGGCGATTGTGGGGAACTTGGCGCGCATTGCGTCGTTCCTTGCTTCCTTTGACCTTGCGGTCATTGGCGGAAGTGTGACGCTTGTGGTCAGGACGGTCCGTGGTGCCGGCTCGATCCTTCGTGCAAGCCAGGCTGGGTACGTACGTGGGTACGCCGTGACCATGATGGTAGGTGCGTTTCTAGTATTGGCGGCGTCATGGGCATTCCGATGACAACTGAGGCGGGTGTGGTTCACCCCGCACGACTGACTGCGTGAGACGTGCGGACGTTTGGCAGCCACGGTTCGTGGGTGCTGGACGGTCTGTCGAGTGAGAAGGCATGGACGGTTTACCGCTGCTCTCGATTGTGCTCTTCCTCCCGCTTGCGGGGGCAGTGCTTGCGTTGTTCGTGCCTGGTGACCAACCAGGCACGTCACGGAGGCTTGCGCTGGGAGTTTCCGGCGTGACGTTTCTTGTCTCGCTGTTGCTCTGGTTCGGTTTCGCCACTGGAACGGCAGCGTTTCAATGGGAAGAGCGAGCCCCATGGCTACCTGAATACGGCATCGGTTACCACCTCGGCATTGATGGGATCAGCATCCTGCTGGTGCTATTGACGACCTTGATGCTTCCGCTCGTGATCCTGTCGGTCTCGACCACGATCACGACGCGTGTCAAGGAGTTCTCGGTGATGGTCCTGCTGATGGAGACCGCCATTCTCGGAACCCTCATGGCTCTCGACCTCTTTTTGTTCTACATCTTTTTTGAACTCATGCTGGTTCCGATGTACATGCTTGTCGGGATCTGGGGCGGGGAACGGCGCCTTCAAGCGGCGATGAAGTTCTTCCTCTTCACGATGGCCGGTGGGGTGGTGATGCTTGTCGGCATCATTGGGGTCTACCTGCTCAAGGGGTCATTCGACTACGTCGACGTCCTGAAGTCGATCACCGCACCTGGTGGGGCGCTGCCGATTGATATGCAGTTGTGGTTATTCGCAGCTTTTGCACTAGCGTTTGCAATAAAGGTGCCGTTGTTCCCGTTCCATGCGTGGCTCCCGGATGCGTATTCCGAGGCACCAACCGGTGCGACGGTGATCATGTCCGCCGTCATGGTGAAGGTTGGAACGTACGGGTTCCTGCGTTTCTGCATTCCGCTCTTCCCGACCGCAGCCCATGACGCGGTGTGGACAGTCTCCATTCTTGCGACCGTCGGCATTGTCTATGGTGCGTTGGTCGCCGCGATGCAAAGGGACATGAAGCGGGTGGTGGCGTATTCGTCGATCAGCCATATCGGATTTGTCATGCTTGGCCTCTTCGCAATGACCACCGAGTCCCTCCAGGGAAGCGTTCTTCAGATGCTGAACCACGGTGTCTCGACCGGGGCGCTCTTCCTGCTTGTGGGTTTCCTGCATGAACGAACCCGGACGAGGATCATTTCAGACCTCGGAGGCATAGCCAAGGTGATGCCCTTGTTCGCGGGCGTCTTCACCCTCGTGATGTTCTCATCGGCAGGGTTGCCGTTCACAAATGGTTTTGTCGGGGAATTCCTGATCCTGACGGGGACTTTCAAGAACTCCACTGATGGATTGCAGCCGTTCGCGATCATTGGCGCGTCTGGTGTGGTGCTCAGTGCCGTGTATTTGCTCTGGATGTACCAGCGTGCCATGCAAGGGCCGGTGAACCCAGCTTTCTCCTCACCGGACGACCGCCCGAGCAATGTGGCGGGAGGTCGCACGGGACTGGTCCTTGCTGACCTCACGGTCCGAGAAATGATTGTGCTCCTGCCTCTCGCCGCGCTGATCATCTGGATTGGCGTGTATCCGAGGCCCTTCCTTGATCGCACGGCTGCGTCAGTCGAGGCCATCAGTGCGCGGATGGCGCTTCCGCATACCGGAGTGCTCGCGAGCGGTACGGGGGCTCGGGTTCCATGACGCGTCAACCGCAAGCTGAGGATGGTGCTGGGCAATGATGTTCGTCTTACCGACGCTCGAGTGGTGGACCATTGCACCCGTAGTGGTTCTTACCCTGACTGGGTGCCTAGTTCTCGTGGTCGACCTTTTCCGTGGTGACGACGCATCACCGGAACCGTTGGCATGGTTGACCACGGGAGGCTTGGCCATTGCGATTGGCACATCGGTCTCGCTCTGGGGATACGAATCACAGGCTGCTTTTTCCGGGATGGTGGTTGCCGACAATTACACGCAGTACTTCACTGTCCTGTTCCTTGTGATCGTCGGGGTAACGGTTTTACTTTCGTTCGACCAACTCACAAGGGAAGACTTTCATCCGGGCGAGTTCTACTCGCTGATCGTCTTCTCAGCCGTCGGGATGGTGCTGATGGCATCGGCGGCGGACTTGATCATGGTCTTTGTAGGGTTGGAGTTGCTGTCAATCTGCTTGTACATCCTCACCGGTTTTTCGCGTCGACGGCTCGAATCGGAAGAGGCATCAATCAAGTACCTGTTGTTGGGTGCCTTCGCTTCCGGTTTCCTGCTGTATGGCATTGCACTCGTGTATGGAAGCACTGGTAGCACGAACCTTGGGTGCGTTGCTCGAGCGATCAATCCCTCCAGTACCTTTGCGATGTTCGGCTGCGGGACCGGGTCAGTTGCCGGAGCGGCGACGTCTGCCCTCTTGCTGGCGGGCGTGGCGATGCTCGTCGTTGGTCTCGGCTTCAAGGCTGCGGTCGTGCCATTTCACATGTGGACACCTGACGTCTACGAGGGCGCGCCCACAGCCATCACTGCATACATGAGCGTTGGCGCCAAGGCGGCGGCATTCGCGGCAATTGCCCGGGTGTTCATGATTGCCTTCCCGACCTTGTCCCACGACTGGTCGGTGGTCTTGGCAATCCTCGCGGCCGTAACCATGATTGTCGGCAACACTGCAGCGGTTTCCCAACAGAGCATCAAGCGGATGCTCGCGTATTCGAGCATCGCCCATGCGGGCTACATTCTCGTAGCAGTCGTAGCCGCGAGCCGGGTGGGAATGGCCAGTCTGCTCTTCTACACCGTTGGTTACACGGTCATGAACCTTGGGGCGTTCATGGTCGTGATCCTTCTTGGCAAGCGCAGCGAAGATCACCTAATGATCAGCGACTACGCCGGCCTTTCGCGTCGGCACCCTGTCTTAGCCGGGCTCATGGCACTTTTCATGTTGTCACTCGCTGGCATTCCGCCCACGGTGGGGTTTGTCGGGAAGTTCTACATTTTCACCGCCGCCGTCCAGGCCGACTATGCCTGGCTTGCGGTGATCGGGCTGCTATCCAGTGTCATAAGTGTGTACTACTACCTGCGGGTGGTCTACCAGATGTACATGGTGGATCCGATTGCTGGGGTTGAGGCAGTGACGCCCCTTCGTTGGGTGACCGTGGCGGCTGGTGTTGCTGGAGTTGCCGTAATTGCGCTTGGGGTCTTTCCGCAGGGCGTGCTCGCATTGGCCAGCGCGTCTTCCACATTCATCCGCTAAGGGTCGCAGCGCTGCGTGCAGTGCACTGCCCGATACTTTGTGACCTGGTGACGGAGTACCGCCCACCGGAGTGACCCGGGACCGCCAGTCTGGTGGCGGTCTCTGACGTACTGGAGACCTCCTTCAATGTCGACGCTACCCGTTGTCTTCGAGACTGACACCGTGACCCGAGCTCCCGCCGAATCACTTTTCGGGCGTGACCTCGTTTCCATCGCGGACTACACGAGCGCGGAATTGAGGACAATTCTTCAGCGTGCGCATGCTCTGAAGCGCGAGCAACGGGCACGGAGGCCTCACCGCCTTCTCGAGGGCCGGACGCTGGCAATGATCTTTGAGAAGCCCAGCTTGCGGACTCGGTGCACTTTCGAGACGGGAATGACGCAGCTTGGGGGCCATGCCATCGACCTTGCCCAGCATCACATGCAGATGGGTACACGCGAGAGTGTCCCCGATGTTGCCCGCAACCTTGAGCGATGGGTTGACGTGATCATGGCGCGGGTCTATTCACATCAGACGGTCATCGACCTCGCGGCGAATTCCACTGTTCCGGTGATCAATGGCCTCTCCGATTTCTGTCATCCCTGCCAGATAATGGCTGACCTCCAGACAATCGAGGAGCATCGCGGGCGCCTGACTTCGCTCAAGATTGCCTACGTTGGTGATGGCAACAACGTCACGAACTCACTGATCTTTGCCGCGGGTGTGCTTGGCCTGGATTTGCATGTGGGTGCACCTCACGGGTACCAGCCGGCTGTCCAGGTACTCGAGCGTGGCCGGCAATTGGCCTTGCAAAGCGACGGCGAGATTGTTGTGCATGACGACCCCTTAGCGGCCGTCGATGGCGCGGATGTCATCTATACCGACTCGTGGGTCAGCATGGGCCAAGAGGGCGAATCCGCTGAGCGAATGAAGGTCTTTCCGCCGTACCAGGTGAATTCTGAGCTGCTTTCCCATGCCCGCCCAGACGCGATTGTGATGCATTGCTTGCCTGCGCACCGGGGACTTGAGATCACCGACGAGGTCATGGATGGATCCCACTCGGTGGTGTTTGACCAATCCGAGAACCGCCTCCACGCGCAGAAGGCAATCCTGACGCTTCTCCTTGGGGTCTGAGGTCATCGGCACTTAGCCGGGTTGTGAACGGGTATGCTGACCTTGGGTTGACTTGACGAGGCGACGCGCCGGGGGGCTGAGACGGGGTCGTGCAACAGGCGATTTGGTTACTCGGCAAGGTGACGCCACTGGCGATCCTTGACGTCGCGATCGTGACCCTCATCCTCTTCGGATTCCTCGTCCTGATTCGCGGGACGCAGGCGGACCAACTCGTCCGCGGCGTGCTGATCGTCCTTCTTGCCACTGGAGTTGTGGGGTCGGCACTGAACCTGACGATCCTGAACTGGTTGGTTCAGAACAGTTTGCCTGCGGTACTGATCGCTATACCGGTCGTGTTTCAACCCGAACTCCGTCGTGTCTTGGAACAACTGGGGCGGACTGGCAACTTCCTGACAACTACCCGAACAAGGGCAATCGCCCATACGGGTGCGCTTGTCGCGGACGAGGTTTCGCGAGGGTGCCAAGTGCTCATAGACCGCGGGTTTGGAGCACTGCTTGTCTTCGAACGCACGACCGGACTTGAGGAGTACGTGCAATCCGCGACCCGGCTCGATGCACTGGTGTCGGCCGAACTGTTGCACCAGGTGTTCTTTCGGGGGTCACCGTTGCATGATGGTGCAGTGCTTATCCGGCAGGATCGGATGGTAGCTGCGCGGTGTCTCCTTCCCTTGAGCGACAACCCGGTCCTCGGGCCGGAACTCGGGACCCGTCATCGCGCGGCTGTCGGCATCACTGAAGGAACTGATGCCATCTGCGTCGTGGTTTCAGAGGAGACCGGAGCAGTCTCCATTGCCGAGCACGGCGAATTGCACCGGCTTCCGGATCATTCGCACCTTGAGCGGGAGCTGACCGCGTTCCTCGCGCCTCCTGGGGTAGACCGTGGCGACGGTGAAGGTCGATCCAACTCGTTCGCAGGTCTCTGGCGTCAGCGGGTGACCAGGGCAGGTCCCCGTGTTTCGGCCGTCGTCGCGCCATCAGCCGGTCGTGCTTCTCAATGAGGTCGGTATTCCGGGCAGTCGTTACATGGCGGTTCGCCCTCGCGCTTGTCGTCGCGATTGTGCTTTGGGTGCGACTTACGGTTGATCAGAACCCGGAGCGTGAAGACCTTTATCCGACCGATATTCCGATAGAGGTCCGAGGTTTGGCGCCGACACTTCTGGTTGCAAACGAGATGGGCGTCGTGCGGGTACGGATAAGTGCTCCCGAGGATTCGTGGCGACGCCTACAGGCTTCAAGCTTTCGTGCCACCATCGATCTGAACCAGGCAGGCCCGGGTCTCCAGCAGCGCGAAGTGATGGTGGAATGTTCGGATCCTGATGTTCGTTTGGTTTCCCATTCTCCGCCCAAGGTTGCGGTCCGGGTAGAGGAAACCCGCACGGTTGAGATTCCCGTTCGGGTGAATGAGCTCGGAACGGTTCCATTCGGTTTCCGGGTTGTTGGGCCCCCGTTGGTCACGCCCGACCGGATCACGGTGAGCGGTCCGGCCAGTGCAATCGAGAAGGTGACCGAGGCGTTTGTATCCGTCCGGATGGAAGAGTTGAAGTCCACGGTTGAAAGATCGCTGAAACCTGAACCGCGTGGCGCATCTGGTGCAGTTTCGAGCGTTCGGATTGAACCCCAGGCGGTGACGGTGACGGTGCAGGTAGAGCAGATAGCCGGATCCAAGGTGGTTCCGGTTGTGCCGGTTGTCCGTGGTCAGCCGTCATCGGGTCATTGGCTGTCGGGAGTTGCTGTAGATCCGCTGACAGTGCAGATTGTTGGCGAACCCGGACTGCTCGAGGCCCTCACAGTTCTGTCCACCCAAGAGATTGACATAAGTGGCGCCCAGAGTGATCAGGTGCGGACAGTCGCGATTGTCCGACCGGCTGGTGTGTCACTCGTTCGGGATGTTCCTGCATCCGTACGCGTCATAGTGTCTGCGCTTCCCGGTCAGCAGACGAGGGAGGTAGTGGTAACTCCGGTTGGTGGATCAGCAGTGGTACTGCCATCAGTTGTGACGATAACGCTGGTAGGAACGCAACCCTTGCTTCAACGTGTCGCGACAGGTGACGTGTTGGCCACGGTTGATGTGACTGGTCTCGTTCCCGGCACCTACGTTCTTCCGGTCACAGTCGCGCCGCTGGAGGGTATTCGGATTGAGCGCATTGACCCGCAGACAGCATCAGTGACGATCGCAGCGGTTTCGGAAGGATTGCCCGGAGATGGCGCCCTCCCCGGGGGCACCCGTTAGGTTTCTCGCGCTGCTTTGCGATACTTGCGGGTAGGTCGCCTTGGGGACCGTTCGCTGCGCGCTGCCCGTTCTGGATATTGACGGGATTTAGAGACTGGGTTCTGGAGTGTCATGAGCGTCGAAGTGCAGGATGTCAAGGCGATGTACGGGAAATCGGTAGCGCCGGATTTTGGCGTTGTGTCCGATGATCGCCTCTATCGCTACCGTGTACGTCAACAGGTAGCGAAGTGGTTCGACCGGCACGCGAAGACCCGAACACGTTGGCGCGAACGCAATGCGTACTACCACGCGGAGGTTCTTCGGCTTGCGAGGCAGGTAATCCCACCTGGCGCCCGGGTGTTGCAACTCGGGTGCGGTACCGGTGACCTGCTTGCCTCCTTGAGGCCCGGTTTTGGGGTGGGCATAGACGTCAGCGGTGAGATGATTCGCGAGGCGAACGACCGATGGGGAGGGCACGGGCTCGCGTTTGTGCAGGCCGATGCCCAGGAACTTCCATTTTCCGGAACCTTCGACTACATCATTTGTTCGGACATCCTTGGGTACCTTGAGGACATTCAAGCGACCCTTGCCGGTCTTCACGCGGTCTCTGGGCCACGCACTTCGATTGTCATCACGTCATGGAATTGGGCATGGCAGCCGATCTTGTGGCTTGGCGAACGACTTGGGTGGAAGATGCCCGATGCCGAGCAGAACTGGCTTGGCCGGAATGACATCGAGAATCTGATAGTGCTTGCGGACCTGGAGGCGCGAACCCGCAATGCGGCGCTCTTGTTGCCGAAGCATGTCCCGCTACTTTCATCGATCGCTAACCGAATCCTCGTTCAGATCCCGTTGTTGCAGCATTTCTCACTTGTCCACGCGTGGACGGTGCGTCCAGTGGGAAACCGACCCGTTGCCGAGGAGCTCACCTGCACCGTGATCGTTCCTTGCCGGAATGAAGAGGGGAACATTGCCGCTGCCGTTGACCGTCTTCCGGATTTGGGGGCTCACACCGAAATCATCTTCGTTGATGGTGCGTCCACTGATGGAACCCGCGAAGCAATCCTTGAGCAGATCGCCCTTCACCACGGAACGCGCGATATCAAGTTGATCGACCAGGTTCCGTTGCCAGGGGTTGACCATCGCAGTTCACCGTTCGCCGCAACCTCCGGGTTCGTCGGTCGGTCTTTCGTCGGCGGGGCTAACGGCACTTCCATTGCAGGTGGCCCGGCGGCTAGGCCCCGGGGTGTCGATGCGGGCCCGGTAACGATGCTCAAGCTGGGCAAGGGTGATGCGGTGCGGAAGGGCTTTGGGGCGGCATCAGGGGATGTCCTGTTTATCCTCGACGCAGATCTCACGGTGCCTCCTGAGGACATGCCGAAGTTCCTCGAACCGATCGCAACTGGGCGTGCCGAGTTCATCAACGGTACCCGTCTGGTGTACCCGCTTGAAGATGAGGCCATGGGCATCATCAACCTTGCCGGGAACCGGTTCTTCAGCATGGTCTTTACCTGGTTGCTTGGGCAGAGAATCAAGGACACGTTGTGCGGCACAAAGGTGCTGCGGGCCTCTGACTACCGGGTTCTGGTCGCAAACCGCACCTATTTCGGTGATTTCGACCCGTTCGGTGATTTCGACTTGCTGTTCGGTGCGGCCCGGCTCGGACTTCGCATCCTCGAGGTGCCGGTTCGGTACCGTCGGCGAACTTCGGGCTACTCAAAAGTGCAGGTCTTCAAGCACGGGATGTTGCTGCTACGGATGAGTGCAATCGGATTCCGGCGCCTCAAG
>BJHB01000071.1:0-10931 GCA_014191415.1 Chloroflexota bacterium | reverse complement strand
CTGGTTCAAACCGGAAGAGTGGGGGAATCTTGGGTTGACCACCGAAGTGATTGCATGGGCAAAGGCAGCGCTTGCGTTGGTTGACAAGGCGCGTTGACGCAAGCCAACGATGCGCCTATAGTAGGCCCCATGGTCACAGTATCACCTAGTCAACACTCGGTTGCTTCGGGGTCCGGTGCCGCGTCACCGTCTCTCGACCGGCATGGTCTCTCGGATAGCCAACTGATCGACATGTACCGGACGATGCTACGCATCCGCCGGTTCGAGGAACGGGTGAAGGAACTCTTCCTTGAGGCTCGCCTCTACGGCAGCGTGCATCTCTACATCGGTGAGGAGGGCGTTGCGACGGGTGCTTGCTCCGCGTTGCGCGAGGGCGATGTCATCAGTTCGACGCACCGGGGTCACGGTCATTGCATTGCAATGGGCCTGGACCTCGCCCCGATGATGGCGGAATTAATGGGCAAGGCCACCGGCTACAACCATGGGAAGGGCGGGTCGATGCACATCGCCAGCCTGGACCACGGAATGCTCGGTGCCAATGGCATCGTTGGTGCGGGCATCCCGATCAGCACGGGCGCCGCCCTCGGTTTCTGGGTAACCGGTCGGCCCAATGTGGCGCTCTGCTTCTTCGGTGATGGCGCTGCGAACGAGGGTGCCTTTCATGAGGGCATCAACTTTGCCGCCGGACTGAAGTTGCCCGTGGTGTTCATCTGTGAGAACAATGGCTACGCCCAATTCCAATCGGTTCAGCAGGACACTCCGATCCCGGATATCGCTACCCGGTCCATTTCATATGGCATTCCCGGGGTGATCGTTGAGGGATCGGACATCTTGGCGATGTACGGTGCGGTCCGCACGGCAGTTGATCGGGCGAGGGCGGGTGAAGGTCCAACCTTGATCGAGGCCAAGACGTATCGGTTCGAGGGGCACTTCCTCGGCGACCCGGAACCGTACCGGACCCGCGAGGAAGTCGCGCACGCACGGGCAACGCGTGATCCGCTGAAGGTGTTCAGCGCCCAATTGCAAGAGCTTGGCGTAGCGACGACAGACGACCTTTCACGGATTGACCGTCTGGTGCGTGACGAGGTTGAGCGTTCGGTGGAGTTTGGTGAGGCGAGCCCGGAACCATCCGAGGACATCCTGCTGACCGACATCTATACCGGTGCGGATTCTCACGGACGGACGATCTAGGGGTACGCCCGACCCGCTTCTGAAGCACAAGGCACGCTTGCCATCATTGCGAGCGTGCCCGCGATACACGGACATTTCGCCAACGGCACGCCGGACGTCCCGGTGCGAGGAGAATGACTTTGGCAGTCTTGAGCGTTTCTCAAGCACTCAACATGGCCCTCCGCGAGGAAATGGGGCGCGATGACCGCGTGTTCATGATCGGCGAGGACATCAAGGACAGCACCTACGGGGTCACTCGCGGGTTGTGGGACGAGTTCGGACCCAAGCGCGTGATTGGCACCCCGATCTCGGAAATCGCGATTGCGGGCGCCGTCCTTGGGGCCGCATCGGTCGGCATGCGTCCCGTGGCCGAGTTCATGTACATGACCTTCATGATGTGTGCGATGGACCAGGTGGTCAATCAGGCCGCCAAGTCCAAGTACATGTTCGGAGGCAAGGCCGTGCTGCCGATCGTGTACCGCACGATGGCGGGAGCGGGTCGGGCGAACGCGGCGCAGCACACGCAGTCGCTTGAAGCGTGGTTTGCCCATGTTCCTGGCCTGAAGATCGTCATGCCGTCGACCGCGTATGACGCCAAGGGTTTGCTGAAGACATCCATCCGGGACGACAACCCGGTCATCTTCATTGAGAACAAGGTCCAGTACGCGACCACCAAGGACGAAGTGCCTGATACGGACTACACGGTGCCGTTCGGGGTCGCTTCTGTCCGGCGGACTGGCAAGGACGTCACGATCATCGGCTTGCAGCGAATGGTTGAGATCGCACTGGAAGCGGCGGACCACCTCGCTGAAGAGGGGATCGAGGCTGAGGTTATTGATCCGCGCACCATCGTGCCGCTGGACCTCGACACGATCATCAAGTCGGTGAAGAAGACGCACCGCGTGGTGATCGTGCATGAGGCGCACGAACGCGTCGGTTTCGGTGCGGAACTGGTTGCACAGATCGTGCAACACGCATTTGATTACCTTGATGCGCCCCCGGCGCGTGTGGCGAACCCGAACGTACCGACACCGTTCAATCGTATTCTCGAAAACCTGTCCATCCCTTCCGCCGCCCAGGTTGCGCAAGCCGTGCGCGGCCTGATGAGGTAGCGATGGCGACCCTGATTAAGCTGCCCCAGTTCGGGGTCACGATGACCGAGGCGACCGTCGTTGCATGGCTCAAGTCGGTCGGTGACACGGTCGAACGCGGTGATGCCGTTGCCAATATCGAGACCGACAAGCTCAACCAGGAGGTCATGGCGACTGCGTCAGGCATCCTGAGGCGTATCGTCGTGCCCGTTGGCGGCGTTGCGAAGGTCATGGAGGCGCTTGCGGTCCTGGGGGCCGCGAGTGAACCCGAAAGCGCGATTGATGCGGCGCTTGGTGTAGCTGCCCCAGTAGTTCCATCTACCAAGACCGAACCGGCCAGGGCACCTACCTCGGCTTTTTCATCGACTGCCCCAACCCGGGCCGAAGACGAAGGTGCAGCGGTGCGCGCTTCGCCTTTGGCGCGGCGACTTGCCGGTGAACTCGGCGTGAACCTTGCCCGTGTTCAGGGAAGCGGTCCCGGAGGACGGATTGTCGAGGAGGATGTTCGCACGGCGGCAGCCTCCGGGCAGGCCGGTGGTTGGATCCTTGCTTCCCCGCTGGCCCGACGGCTGGCCAAGGACGCAGGCATGGACCTGGGGTCCGTCACCGGGAGCGGCCCGGAAGGCCGGATTGTCGAACGTGACATTCAGGCCCTGATCGCTGCCCACGCGGTGTCGGCCCCGGCCCCGACTTCCTCACCAAGTCCGGTTCAGGCAACGCCAGCACATGCACCAAGCATTGCGGCTGGTGGTCTGGTTGCTGCACCGGCAGTTGCCGGCCTTACGCGGCGCGAGACCGTCCGGATTGACGCCATGAGGCGCATCATCGCCGAACGGATGAGCGCCAGTCTGCAGACGACGGCTCAACTCACCATGTTCGCTGAGGCGGACGCGACTGCCCTGGTTGAACTTCGCGCGCATCTGGTTCCGGCGGCAAAGGTTTACGGGCACCGCCCACCAACCTACACCGACATCATCGTGTCCATCGTCTCACGCGTTCTTCGTGATCACCCTCGCCTGAACAGTTCACTCGTCACTGGCGATACGGGTTCACCCGAAATTGCCGAATGGAACGAAGTGAACATCGGGGTGGCAGTTGCGCTTGACGCGGGTCTCGTGGTTCCAGTGATCCGCGATGCCGACCGCAAACCTCTCCAGACGATTTCGCAGGAACTGGGTGAACTTGCCGAGTCGGCGCGTGCTGGCAGGCTAGCCCCTGACACACTTCAGGGCGGGACGTTCACGATCACCAACCTGGGTCAGATGGAGGTTGATGGGTTCACGCCAATCATCAATCCACCACAAGCTGCCATTCTCGGCATCGGACGCATCGCGAAGCGACCGGCGGTCGTCGATGACTTGGTTGTGGCGCGGTCACAGGTGACGCTATCTCTGACTTTCGACCACCGTATCGTGGACGGTGCGCCTGGCGGCGCGTTCCTGCGCGATGTACGGCGCGCGATCGAGGCGGGAAAGATCTAACCCGGTTCGCATGGGCAACGTGCACGGGGCGGCCACGCGAGTGGTTCGCCCCGTCGGCTTTGTGCGGGTCGTTGCTATCATTTCATGGCACTTCGGTGCCGATTTCCTGTGGTCAAGAGGTACGCCGATCAGAGCCGCGACGCGTGAGATCCTCGAGACTGCCCTGCTGACGCTTGCCATTTTCTTCGGAGTGCGTCTGGCCGTGCAAAACTACCGCGTGGAAGGGTTCAGCATGGAACCCAACCTTCACACGGGCCAGTACATCCTGGTGGACAAGGTGTCTTACCTGATCGGTAGTCCACAGCGTGGTGACGTTGTGGTGATGCGTTTTCCGCTCGATCCACGACGCGACTTTGTGAAGCGGATCATTGCACTGCCGGGTGAGGCCGTCGAAGTGCACAACGGGACGGTATTCATCAATGGCGCAGCCTTGAAGGAACCGTATATCAAGATCACGGCAAGCTACCGGTACGAACGCAAGGTCGTGCCGGAGAACGACTACTTTGTCCTTGGTGACAACCGCGACAACAGCCACGATTCCCACATCTGGGATTGGCTCCCACGCGAATACCTGATTGGCAAGGCCCGGCTATCCTACTGGCCGACTGAATACGCAGGTGTGATTGACCACCCTGTTCTCGAGTTTGTTCGAGCTTCTGGCTCTTATATGTTTGCTGATGCACGGGTTGCGTTTGCGGATGACTTGAACACTCCCGGTCCCAGCCTGGTCGAACCCGACGACGTTGCGTCTCCTTTGCGATGACGGTGCCGTGGACCGAGATGGTCCGTGAGGCCGATGCACTCGGGATCCCGGTCACTGAGGAACATCTCGTCCAGTTCGACGCCTTCGCGTCGTTGCTCGCCGAGGGTCGGCAACTTCTCAACTTGACCTCGATCGTTGATCCGGAGGAAGTTGCGTTCAAACTCTTCCTGGATTCGCTGACGGCACTGCTTGGATTGGTCGCGGCGCTGCCTGAAGCGGCGCGGTTGATCGACATCGGCACTGGTGCGGGGTTCCCCGGGGTACCGTTGGCAATCGTGTTACCGGATGCAGGTGTGACCATGCTTGATGCCACTGGGAAAAAGATGACGTGGCTTTCCGGAGTGGTCGACACGATTGGCCTGAGGAACGCCTATCCGGTTGCGGGGCGTGCAGAGACGGCGGCGCACGACCCCGGTTGGCGTGGACAGTTCGATGTGGCTGTCGTGAGGGCGGTGGCACCGATTGCGGTACTCGCCGAGATTTGCCTGCCGTTCCTGTGCCCGGGTGGGCAGCTGATCGCCCTGAAATCGGCGACCCGGACCGAGACGGAACTGCCTGAAGCCCGCTACGCATTGCAGATGCTTGGCGGACGGGTTGCCTCGGTAATGCCGGTCACGTGTGATCGTTTGCCCAATCGCGTTGTCGTGACGATTGTCCAGGATGGACGTGCGCCGCGGGGCTATCCCCGGCGACCTGGGGTGCCGGCGACCGACCCATTGATCGGTTGAAGTGCGTCCGTGTTAACCCGGCACATAAAGAAGGCCGGCGCATCGTCCGAAGACGACGGCCGGCCGAAACTTGATCGGTTCAGGTGATCAGTGGGTCGAAGATGGATCGACGTGCGCCATATCGCTCGCATGGACAGCGACGCTGTTGATCACGACCCCACCTTCGTGTCCGGCATGGTCATCGGAATGACCGTTGACCGAGGAGGCCGTTGGTGTTCCGTTCATGGAGACCATGCGTTGCCCAGTTCGGGATGTCAACTTACCGTTGAGGATGCGT
The DNA here is from genome assembly GCA_014191415.1 of Chloroflexota bacterium. Taxonomy (GTDB): domain Bacteria; phylum Chloroflexota; class UBA11872; order UBA12225; family UBA12225; genus UBA12225. The sequence continues at coordinate 5,421 of BJHB01000071.1, read as the reverse complement.
CGTACGTCGGCGCTTGAAAGTTCGCCCTTTTCGGCGAGAGCGCGCGCAAGGATGTGCATCTCCGGTTCGCACTGGCGTAGAAGCGCCTTTGTGGCCTCGTACTGTTCGCGCAGGAGCGCGTCCACTTCGCGTCGAATGCGCGCATCGCCTCCGGCTAGGGCACGCTTCGGCCGCGGTTGGGAGGATGCTCCGTCGGCACTCGGCGAACCGTTATCGGTGCTTTCGGTCTTCTCGTCGTCCTGGGCGGTCTCAGGTTCGTAGACGAACAGCGAATCTGAAGGGTTCATGTACGCGATAACGTACCGGGCCAGATCGCGCGCCCGCTTGAGGTCGCTAGCGGAGTTGTCCAGAACGAGGTTCAGGAAGAGTTCCTCGGCAGCCCGGCTGGCGAGTTTCACCTGGATTTCGGAGAGCACTTCGTCACGTGAGTAGGTCTGCTGTCCCGTGAGCGGACGGAGTTCATTGAAGTTCTGGGGTTCGGTGGTGCTGACGATCGACACACGTCCAACTTCCTGCCGGCGAAGAAGCATCGCCTGGGCAATGGCGTGTCCGGCCTCATGGTAGGCAAGACGGCGCGTGTCTTCGCGAAGGGTCGTGTCCTGGCTCTGGCGCTCGCGGTCCTTCTCATCGATGATCCGCTGGATGTCATCACCGAGGAGTTCGCCTTGCTGAATGAGTGCCTGCGCGATGGAATGAACGGTGTCGGAGTGGACTGCAAGGAGGGTCTTGACGCGGGTGTACTGCTCGTCGAGAAGTTGCTCAACACGACGCTTGTCGGGAAGACCACCCATCATGCCCCCACCTGCGAGGTAGGAATAGAAGCTGCCGCCCATGCCGTATACGCCCAGATAGGCGTGAGCCAGACGCGTCGCGTGGGAGAGGTCGCTCGTCACTCCGGTTAGTTGGGTGTCAAGGAACAGTTCCTCGGATGCGCGGCTCGCGAGACAAACCTGGATTTCCGACAAGACCTCATCGTTGGTCTGGGTGTAGCGTTCTTCGATCGGCTTCGGTGCGGCAAACCCGAGCGCCCGCCCGTGCCGTTGGATGGTGACCTTGGAAACGCGTGAAGACTCACGTTGCAGGACTGCCATCGCAAAAGCATGACCGGCCTCGTGGTAGGCGATTCGTCGCTTTTCCTCGAGTTTCATGCCGCGGATTGGCTGCTTGATCCCCCACTCGTGGGCTTCACGTGCCTCGGTGAAGTCGGCGTATGTGATCGCGTCACGTCCGTTGAAATGGGCGACGACCGTTGCCTCGTTGACGATGTACTTGATGGTGACTGGCGTATAGCCAATGGTGTCGCCAGCCATCCGGTCAATCGGCATGTCTTCGTGCCGGACTTTCGAAAGGTAGTACTCGATGATGTCCTTTCGACCTTCGGCGTCAGGCGCATCTATCGTGAGTTGGCGGTCGAAACGGCCAGCCCGCAACAAAGCTGCGTCGAGCGTCTCGACGATGTTAGTCGCGCCCATCGTCACGACATTGGGGCGGATTGCGGGACGCTTGAGGATGCCCAATCGCCGGAGCAGACGATCACGCCACCCATCGGTGAGGCGCGGTGGGTCCATTTCCATGAGCAGCTGGTTGAGGGCACCGCCCCCGCCCATCATCCCGCCCATCATGCCGCCACCACCCATCATTCCTGATGTGCGCGCAGCGCCGATGGCGTCGATTTCATCAATGAAGAGGATGCACGCGCCGTGCTTCTTGGCAAGATTTCGCGCCTTGCGGTAGAGCCGCCACACGATCAGGACGTCCATGCCCATGAACATTGCACGGAACGATGCGGCCGATGTGTACCCGAACGGGACGCCTGCCTCGGTTGCGATGGCCTGTGCAAGGTATGACTTGCCGGTGCCCGGAGGGCCAACGAGCAATAGGCCCCGGCTGACTTCGCCGCCCATGCGCTTGAAGTCCTTGACACCGCGAAGCAAGGTCACCCACCGCTCGGCAGTCTCCAGGACGTCCTTCTGCCCACGATAGTCCTTGAACCCGACTCCGGTCTCGCCAGGCATGACCCAGTAGGTACGGCCGCGGCCGAGGAACCAGAACAGGGCTGCGAACTGGATGATCATGAATAGGACGGCGAAGAGCATCTGGAAGAGGAGATAGGCGCCGTAGAGGACGTACGGCATGGCCGTGTCGTAATTCGGCACAAACCAGAGGAAGAATGCGGCGACAACGACGAGCGTGATGAGCAACCCGCGCCAGCGCCGCCCCACAAAGGCGGCGAGTTTCTCGAAAACGGCCATTTGGCATGCCTTTCAGGGTGAGACCCGGCGGTCGAACGGTTGCTAAACCGCTGAGATCAGGGAGAGTTCCCCCCTGTATGGCGAGTATAGCCACGTATTTCGGGGGATACGTTCAGAATCCTCTGAGGAACGGCCACGGGAACGTGACACTTCCCCACGTGTTGGGAAAGCCTGACGCAGGCTAGCGAGGGGTCTTCGCCGGGGCGAGTTTGCCACCTTCCTGCACATCGAAGAGCTGGCCGGTCGGGCCGCCGATGCGGAGTTGCCGGCCCGCCGGGACGTTATAGACGCCGGTCGGGTCGGCATCTATCCCCATCACGGCTACACCATCGGCATCGTATGTCACGCCGCGGTCATCGGTGGCGTTGCGTGGTGCCGGGATGTCAGTCCGCGCAAGCGCCACCCTTGGTGGTTGTGGTGCCGCGTTCGCCGGGTTCGAGTTCGGTGCCGCGCTTTGCCTTGGACTGGAAGTCGCACCGCGGGGAGCATTCGCAACGACCGGAGCGGTGGCCGGCTGTGCGGTGAGGATGCCTTGCCATTGCCACGCGAGTCCGCGAACAAACGTTGCAACGTAAACGACGGATACAACACCAAATACCGTCAAGAATGTAGCTCGTGGTCCCCAGCCACGCTTCCGCGGTGTGATCGTCTCTGTCACCGCGACGGCGGGCGTTTCGTACGGGGTTTCGCGATGCTCCACGTCCTGAAGCGGTGGGTACGTGCTTATTGGTGCGGCGCCTTCCGGTTCTGCGGTCATGGCTTGGCCATCGGCTCGTCAGGGAAGACTTCGGGCCCCTTGTCCTTGAAGTCGGCGATGTACTTGCGGATCACCGCCTCATCGACAGCTTCCAGGTACTTCAGACGTCCCCAGGATGTCAGGGTGATCGGGTGGCCGGTCCCTGGATAGGGTGCAAGGAGGACCTTTTTCGGATACGAGCGGACGATGGCCTCCAACGAGGCAATCATCTCCTTGCAATCAGTCGGGCAGTCGTACTGGATCATGATTTCGCCGTGTTCCAGATTGTGGACCTGCACCTCATTCGGGATCGGATCCACGTGGACGCCCGGACTGGCAACCTGGTCGGCGTAGTGCCAACCAGACGTCGGTGGCTTGCTGTTGTAATCTGGGTGGGACTGGCCCCGCTGGATGTGGGTGCGTCCCTGTATGGGGAACTCCTGAAGGGCACCCGGTGCGGCGGACGCGGGAGCGGCAAGCCAGTACACGAGTGCAGCGAGCAGGATCGCGACAACGGCAATCACGCTACCCCAGATGATCCGCGTTCGCTGCGTTTCCCGACGCCTTGCTTCCCTTTGGGCCGCGAGGGACGCTTCCTGACGGGCGCGGGCCCCGCTGACGCGCTTCTGGCCCGATGCAACCGACGTGTCTGTCACTGGGGTGCCCGCCACGCTTCTGTCTCCCGTTGCACATGTACCAGCCAGCAGGCCGGGTCGACCGGTTGGAATGTACCACCCGATGGCATGGAAGCGGATTGGATCTTGGCTACCAATGGATGCAGTCGCGTCATCAGCTACCCATTGGTATGAACGAGGCACCTTCAAGGTGTAGCGCCTGGGACCGCTCACGGAACGCTGGACTGAAGACCGCTTCCTCGGTTCCGGTGACTATTGCCTGATCAGCGTCCGCGCAGAGGCCCTCCACGAAGGCCCGACGGGTCGGGTCAAGTTCCGACATCACGTCGTCGAGTAGCAGGACAGGAGGTTCCCCGGTGACTTCGCGCATGAGTCCGGCTTCAGCGATCTTCAATGCGAGGGCAGCAGTCCGCTGTTGCCCTCGCGATCCGTAGGTCCGCTGGTCGACGACACCTGCACATACGAGCAGGTCGTCCCGATGAGGCCCAACGAGGGTTATGGCGGCTGCCCGCTCCCGGATTCGCTGGCGAGCGAAGGCAGCGCGGGGGCGGGAGGCCACATCCTCGGCAAGGGAATCGCCGGCGTCGATGGTCCGTACGAACGGTGCATCGCCCTCTGCTGGGTTTGGTAGATCGACCCCAGACAGGTAAGTGATCCGGATTGGCGCGGCGCCGGGTGCGATGCCGTCAATCAGTGCAAGATGGACATTCAGTCGGGCGACAGCGCGGATCCTGGCAGCCACGATCGCAGCTCCCAGAAGGACAGCCTCGGTGTCCCAGTGGTCGAGTTGGGATGGGGAAACCGTCGGATTATCACGCAGGTGGCGTAATAGGGCATTCCGTTGCACAAGGACCCGCTGGTACTGGCGGAGGGTGCGAACATACTGTCGGTCGAGTTGTGACAGTGCGATATCCAGGAACCGTCGTCGGCGTTCGGCTGACCCCGCGACAAGTTCGACTTCCTCTGGAGAGAAGTGCACGGCGTTCAGGTGGCCGAGCAGTTCGCCGGTCTGGCGTGGGGTGCCGTTGATGACCACTTTGCGCCGGACGGTCGCTGGTCGGTAGATGCCACGGTCAGGGGACGGCTCAAAGTCCGCCGGAGTGGTGCTGGCATCCGTTTCGGCGGTCAGCACTTCGAGGCTGGTTACCCGACCCTCCCGAAGCACTTGGCCGACGACGCGGGCGAAGGCTGGTCGATGCGGGCAGTGCCAGTCGATCATCTCGCGTTCCGCTGAGGTGTACGGAGACCGACTGGTTGCAAGGAGGTAAAGGGACTCGATCAGGTTTGACTTCCCGGCGCCGTTGTTCCCCCAGATCACGGTTGACCCGACGGGAAGAGATAGTTCGAGTCGGGAAAAGGATCGAAAGTGGGTCAGGGAGAGGTGGGTGACGCGCATGACACTCCCGGCGCAAGAGAACGGCCCGCCGGTTGCGGACCTCGTCGATCATGAATGGGCGGCGGTTCAGAAAAGGTTGAACTGCCGCCCGGTGACGAGGCCCAGCGGTCTGCGGAAATGATCAGTGGGCGCGGACGAACGTGCCGGAAAGTGCCTCGAGGGGCCGGATCACCGCGGCGATGTCTTCCTCGCCGTGACCGGCGTCGCGCGCCTCCTCGAAGATCTGCTGGACCAGCGCGCTCAACAGGAGACGTACACGCTGCTCCCGTCCGACCGCGACGCCCAAGGTGACATCCTTGTGCAGGAGGTTGACCGAGAACATCGGGTCGAAGTTGCCCTTGAGAATGAGGTCCGGGAAGTTGCGGGCAAGCTGGAAACTGTTGCCAGTTGCCGATGCGATTG
>BJHB01000070.1:0-10966 GCA_014191415.1 Chloroflexota bacterium | reverse complement strand
GCACTGGGTGTGGAGCCCAAATGGCATCCTCGGCACCTTGGGCACCGTAACTGGACTTCTCCCCGGACTCGGCGTCAAGGACTTCGCCGGGGGGACAGTGGTCCACATTCAGGCTGGAGTTGCTGGTCTCGCGATCACCATGGCGCTGGGTGCCTCAGTGAAGCGTCGGCAGACCCTGACGTTGCGGTTCCGACCTGAGACTGGCGGTGGCTCCGTTAACCGGATCCGGCCCGTCGACGGCGACTTGGCAGGCATCGACACGGCGAAGGAAGTGTCCGAAAAGTATGGGTACAGCCTTCCGCTCGCAGTGGTCGGCACCGCGCTTCTGTGGCTCGGGTGGTTCGGGTTCAACCCGGGCAGCAGCCTTGACCTGACCCGGCAAAGCGCAATGGCTGCCATCGCCACGAACACTGCAGCCGCTGCCGCCGGAATGGTGGCCTTGATGATGGCCAAGTGGCTCGATGGCAAGTGGGACCCAGTTGCTGCGATCTCGGGCATCCTGGGTGGACTTGTCATGATCACCCCGAACGCCGGGTACGTTGATGCGCTTGGATCGATCATTCTCGGTGTGCTTGCCGGCGTGGTCACCATCGTTGCAATGAAGGCGATGGACAAGTACCTCTATCACATCGATGACCCGGTTGGAGGCTTCCCAGTGCACGGCGTGAACGGCATCGTCGGCACCGCTATTGTCCCGCTGTTTGCCAACCCCGCAGTCAGCGGCATTTCGCAGGCAGGCTTCTTCTACGGTGGTGGTGGGTCGGCCTTGACTTGGTTCTTCCTCCAAGTGGTGGGCGTGATCGTCGTATCGGTGGTCAGCTTTGCTGCGTCGTGGTTCTTCGTGAAGATTGTGGAAAGCTTCATGGCGGTACGAGCTACCGTCAGCGAAGAGGTCCAAGGGCTTGACATCGCCGATCATGGTGTCGAGGCCGAAGTCGAGCGAATTTCCGCGTAGCATCTCCGGCGAACGGGTCGGGACCTAATGCGGACCAACCTGTGCTTCACATCCGTTAGATGATGTGAAGCACAGGCATTTTGCGAAATTGATGCACTTTGCATTGAGCGCGATAACACAATGGGTGGGAAACGATGCTGTACTCCCCCGGCGAAAACATCGGCGGCTACACAATCATCCGTCGGGTTGGTCAGGGAGGGATGGGTGTCGTCTTCGAGGCCCGGTCCGAAGACGGTACACGGGTTGCCTTGAAAATCCCCCACCCCCAGCTCCTCGAGGACCCCGGGACGCGCGCCCGGTATGACCGCGAACTCGAAGTGTCGAGGTCATTGATCCATCCGAATATCCAGCGCGTCGTATCGACCGGTTTGGATGAGAAGCGTGACCTGCCGTTCCTCGCGCTTGAGTGGGTTGAGGGAGGCCTGCTTCGCGACTTCCTCAGGAGCGGTCTTCCGCTTTCAGTAGATGAGTCGATCTCGTTCGGCGCCCAGTTGTGCGAAGCGCTGAACTACTGTCACGATCTCGGCATCGTTCACCGCGACATCAAGCCTGACAACATCCTCGTCACAAAGGCCGGCAAGATCCAGCTGATGGACTTCGGAGCGTCGCTTCTCGAAAGCGCGCCCAAGATCACGACCGCGTCCCTCGCAGCGGCGCTTGGAACACCCGATTACATGTCGCCGGAACAGGTTGAGGGACAACGTGGCGATGTTCGCAGTGACGTGTACTCGCTGGGCGCGATGATGTTTGAGCTGCTCACCGGACAACCTCCGTATCACGGTGATAACGCCCTCGCCGTCATGGCCCAGCACGTCCAATCATCACCAGCCTCCATTCGGAAGAAGAACCGGCAGGTTGGCACACCTCTCGAAGAGGTTGTCTTCAAGGCCATGCGCAGAGATCCAGAATTGCGCTATCAGTCCATGATGGAGCTGCATCGGGACCTCACTAATCTCGGTTCCGTCGACGCGACAAGACTCGGCGCGGAGCGCGCGAGGGTCTCGAGCTCCACGAACAATGGCGCGTCGGACACCACCATCTGGTCACGTTCGGTGCCAGCGTGGGCAATGGTGGTAGTGGTTGCCATCGCGGCCATTGCCGTCGGAACCCTCCTCATTGCCCGATAAGGGTCTGCCCCACGTCAGGGACTGGTGGGACCGCTACCGGCGCGTCGCGAGTTTCACGCCGGAATTGCAAGGCGAATATACTTCGCCTGTTCGGTTCACGGGCGCGCCAACATTGCGATCCGTGCATCGTCGATTTGGCGGACAAATATCCGCCATGCGTCAGGATTCTGGCGTGACCGTAAGGAAAGGACTTGTTCGTGGCTTCCGATCAGACAAGGTTCCTGCTTCCCGAGAACGAAATACCCAAGCAGTGGTACAACATCGTTCCGGACCTACCCACTCCGCCAACACCGGTCCTGCACCCGGGCACTGGGCAACCCGTTGGTCCGGCTGACCTCCTTCCTCTGTTTCCGATGGAAATCATCAAGCAGGAAGTATCGACAGACCGTTGGATCGACATCCCAGACCCCGTCCGCGACGCATACCGGCTTTTCCGTCCAAGCCCCTTGATCCGGGCCCGTCGGCTCGAAAAGCTGCTTGATACCCCGGCGCACATCTACTACAAGTACGAGGGTGGAAGCCCGTCCGGCTCGCACAAGATCAATACCGCATTGCCCCAGGCCTTCTATAACAAGGAAGAGGGCACAAAGCGCATTACGACCGAGACCGGTGCGGGACAGTGGGGAACCGCTCTGTCAATCGCCTGCCAGATGCTTGGCGTTGAGTGCACCGTCTACATGGTAAAGGTGAGCTTTGCGCAGAAGCCCCACCGCCGTACGCTCATGGAAGCATTTGGTGCCCAGGTTTTCGCCAGCCCGACCAACCTGACGAATTCCGGTCGCAAGATCCTGGCCGATGATCCAGATTCTCCCGGGTCCTTGGGTATCGCCATCTCCGAAGCGGTCGAAGACGCAGCGACCCATGACGATGCCAAGTACGCCCTCGGGTCGGTGCTCAACCACGTTCTCATGCACCAGACCGTCATCGGTCAGGAAGCCCTTCGCCAGTTCGACCTTGCTGGCGAATATCCCGACGAGATCTACGGGTGTGTCGGTGGTGGCAGCAACTTCGCAGGACTTGCCTTCCCATTCATTCGCGAGAACCTTGCAGGTCGCACCAAGACCAAGATCGTTGCGTGCGAACCGGCGGCGTGCCCAACTCTCACCAAGGGGGTTTACACCTTCGACTTCGGCGATACCGTCGGCAACACGCCAATCGTGAAGATGCACACGCTTGGCCACAACTTCATTCCGCCAGGAATCCACGCCGGAGGCCTTCGGTATCACGGTGCCGCACCGCTTCTCAGCCAGCTTGTCGACGGGGGACATGTGCAGGCCGTCGCCTACTCTCAGATTGAGACTTTCGAGGCGGCTCTGCAGTTTGCACGGTCCGAGGGCATCATGCCTGCTCCTGAACCAGCCCATGCGTTGCGTGGCGGCATCAATGCCGCGCTGGACGCAAAAGCCAAGGGTGAAAAGCGCGTGATCCTGATCGGCGTCTGCGGACATGGCAACTTCGACATGGTCGCCTACGAAAAGTATCTCTCGGGGGAACTCGAAGACTACGCGTATCCCGAAGAGAAGATCCACCAGGCACTGGAGACTCTTCCTACAGTGGGCTTAGCCGCTCGCGTGTAAAGATTGCTGTCAGTCAGGACACACGGCCGAATTTCCGGCAGGCCGCGGCTTAGGCCGACGGTTTGCCGGTTTTTTGTGATCCGACAAGAACACAAAAAGGAAGAGCGACTACCAACGGCGCGTTCGTCGCCGTAACGAATATTCTAGATAATGCGTCAGTGACCACCGTCGAGCGATGGGATCACGTGAGCATCCCGATACGCAAAAGGAATATCCCATGAGCGAAGTCGTCAAGAAGCGGATTGGCATTATCGGACTGGACCATTGGTACATCGGACGCGAGGCACCAGCCATAGCCTCGCGTCGCGGTGACGCAAAAGTCGTTACCGTCGCGCACCGCGATGCAGCGAACCGTCAGACCCTCGTCACTCAGGGGAACATTCCCCATCAGACGGACGACTACCTATCGGTTGCGACTGACCCGGACGTCGATGTCGTGGTCACCGCCTGTACAACAGCGGAAAATGTTGAACTTTGCCTCGCCGCCGTCGAACATGGAAAGCACTTGGTCCTCGTCAAGCCGTGCGCGATGACCGTGGCTGATGCCGAACGGTTGGCCAATGCAGTGGCGCGCGCAGGTGTCATGGCGGTGCCCTACGAGTCGCATACTCGCTTCCAGCCTCACGGACGATCAATCAGCCGCTGGATCCAAGAGGGTCTGATCGGCACCCCATTGTCTGCAACGATGATCAGCCGCTACTCAATCCACGGCGCCCAGCTTGATTGGCCCGGCCAACCGAACCCGAATGCGTGGTGGATGGACCCAGCACGCGTCCCGGGCGGTGGGTGGATGGATCATTCCATCTACCTGATCGACTGGCTTCGCTGGACACTTCAGGATGAGGTTGTCGCGATCACCGGAATGTCGCGGACCCTCGTCCACAAGGATCTGGATCCACAGAAAGAAGACTTTGGTGTCGCGCTCATCGAGTTTTCCCGTGGTGCCGTCGCAACGGTGGAGGTGACATGGTCCAGTCCCAGGGGCAATGGACTCACAAGCTGGCAATTCGCCGGCACTGATGGAAACCTGGTTTACGACGGCAGCATCAATCCATCAATCGTCGTCCGTTCGTCTCATGGAAATGCCGACGCCACCGCCTGGCAGACTCTCCTGCCAGACTCCCATCCCGTCTCCGGCAGTACCCCGCACGATGGTCGCGGCTACGCGGAGAGTTCATATCGGACGTCGATGTCCGCCGGCCCGTTGGACCACCTCCTTGACTGCCTGGCAGATGGCACGCGCCCGATTGCGACCATCGACGACAGCGTTCTGACGCTAAAGGCATGTCTCGCGTTTTACGAGGCGTCCCATACTGGCGCGACGGTGAAACTCTAAGGTCTCAAGTCCTTGTTCTCGCCCCGAGCTCGTTTTTAGCGATACCCGGGGCGGGACGTCCCTGACCCCAGTTCATGGGAGCCGTTTCTTCGCGATCAGGGAAATCCCCGACGTCTTCAGATGTACGTTCAGCAATCCTTCCCGTACACGCTCCCGCGTGACAAGAGGGACAATGCCAAATCTGAATTCGGATCCAAAATCAGTGCCGAGAGGCTTCGGTGTCCCAAAGCGGGAAACCAACGCCGGCGCGAACGACTTGCCGAGCCGAAACCGACTGCTTAGGGTTCTAAACCTCATCGATGGCAGCGCGCCCGATGCATGCCAGGCATGTGGCACCGTGGGAGCGGGATCTGGTTGCGGGCCTATCCCGATTTGCGAGCCCGACGTCACAAAACTGGTTCCCCGAAGCTCGGAGGCGGGCCCAGCAGATTAGCGAAGGTAACGAACCGAAGCTGTCTGCAATCGCAGGAGACTGCGCGCAGTCTGAGAAACGATAAGGGAGCCACCGTCTTCGGTGACTCCCTCTCGCGCGTATGGGCAGTTCGGGGTCTCATCCCCGCACGCTTGGATTTACTTGAGGAGTTGCAGTGCCATCTGCGGCGCCTGGTTTGCTTGAGCAAGCACGGCCATTGTCGACTGCTGCAGGATCTGGTTGCGGACCATCTCCGAAACCGACTGAGCAACGTCAGCGTCACGGATACGACTGTTCGCAGCCCCGGCATTTTCCGACGCAACTCCAAGGCTGTTGATGGTGCTCTCCAGACGGTTCTGGTAGGCGCCGATTTTGCCCCGGGATGTGCTTATGGTCTCAATCGCAGCGTCCAACGCGCTAATCGCACTGTTGGCCCCCGACTGAGTGGTAAGCGTCGCCGTGGTGCCAAGCGTGTTGATCGCCAACGTGGTGGTATCAGAAGCCGCGATGGCGACTGAGATTTCGTTGTCGTTTAAGCCAGTCTCCTTGTTTGCCCCGATGTGCAAGTCCACCGCGGACCCAGAGCCATTCAACAGATTGATCTTGTTGAACTGGGTTGAATTCGCGATCCGATCAACTTCAGAAAGGAGTTGGTTGACCTCATCCTGAATGTGAAGACGATCACTGTTCGAAAGGGTGTCATTCGCTGATTGAACAGCCAACTCACGCATGCGTCCAAGGATTGAATGCGTCTCATTCAATGCGCCTTCTGCAGTTTGAAGAAGGGAGATGCCGTCCTGGGCATTGCGCTGAGCCACGTTGAGGCCCCGGACCTGATTCTTTAACTTCTCACTGACGGCCAGGCCAGCAGCGTCATCTGCAGCCTTGTTGATCCTCAATCCGCTCGAAAGTTGCTCAATCGCGCGCCCGTAATTGGACTGCGACGTCGAGAGATTTCTCTGTGATGCGACCGACTCATAGTTGAAGTTGACGCGCAATGCCATCTAGGGGTCCTTCCCAGGCGGGGCCTTCCTCGGCACAATCCTTTGTGTCGGGCTGGTCGGCTGTCTCGCTCATGTTCACCGTGTGAACTCGAGTAACTTCCGACCTGACTTACTGTCGACGTGCCGACAAGGGTCTGAAGGGGTCAAGCCGAAACTCGAAAACTTCGCCCCACAACGAAGCCTCCCTTTCGGTCCAACGGCACCCGGATATCGGGGATATGATGGCGACGCGCGCCGCCCCAGGCGGGATCATGCGCACCGGAGTGATTGCATGGGTGGTCTTGAAGGCAAGGTCGTTCTCGTGACTGGAGGAGGCCGGGGCATCGGCCGGGGTGTTGCCAGAGGCATGGCAAGGGAAGGCGCTCACCTGGCTATCTCAGGCAGAACCCGCGCGACCCTTGACGACGCCACAACAGAGTTGCAAGCCCTCGGTGCCGAAGTCTTGGCAGTGCCAACCGACGTGACGGACGAGAACGCGGTTGCAGACTTGTTCAAGGCGGTTACCGCCCGCTTCGGGCGCCTCGATGTGCTCGTGAACAACGCCGGCGCTTTTGACGGCGGGGCGTTAGACGAACTTTCGCTTGAGTCGTGGAACAAAGTAATCGCGACGAATCTCACCGGTCCGTTTCTATGCACACGCGAGGCAATGCGGATCATGAAACCGCAGGGCGGCGGACGGATCATCAATGTGTCCAGCATCTCAGCACAGCGGGTTCGTCCACGTTCAGCCGCGTACAGCGCCAGCAAGCACGGCGTGTGGGGCCTCACGCAAGTGACCGCACTCGAAGGGCGCGACCACAACATCGCCGCCAGTTGCCTATACCCAGGGAACACTCGCGTCGAACGTGCTAGTGCGACCACCTCGGTAGAGGCGAACATGAGTGTTGACGAATTGGCTCAGGCCGCCGTCTGGATGGCACTTCTGCCGCCTCATGTGACGATGCTCGAAGCCACCGTGCTTCCGATCAAGCAGCCATTCATCGGCAGAGGCTAGAAGGGTTCCGACCGCGGTCAGGAACTCAAACCTCATCACAGATCAGGACACTAATTGTGAAGATCAAGTCAATTCGTGCTGCCACTATCGACCTTTCACCCAGACCGACAACGTCCCCGCGTGTGCCAAAGCAACCTACTGACGGCTTCTCCAGCCCGATGCTGCGCTATCCGGAATTCGGTAGAAACAGGTGGAATGCCACCTGGAAGCGCGTCGCAGTAGTCGTCACCGCGGACGACGGCACCGAGGGTTTCGGGTTCACGAACCACGGCGAACCAGTTCGTGAAATCATTAACGGCCACTTCGCGCCCGTTCTCACAGCTCAGGACTGCTTGGCAACTGAAAAGCACTGGGACATCATGCGCCGCATCTCGGCGCCGTATGGATCAGCCGGACTTGCCAGTTACGCCATGAGTGCCGTTGATATTGCACTTTGGGACCTCAAGGGGAAGGTTCTTGGTCGCCCCGTCTATGAGCTTCTCGGGGGACCCCAGAAGGACGCAATTGACTGCTACGCCAGCAACACCGACCTGGCGTATGGAACCGCGAATAGCATCGAGTGGTTCCTTGAACTTGGGTTTCGGGCGGTCAAGGTATTCCTTCGTGAAGGTCCGGAGGGTGGCATCGGCGCGGTCCGCCGGACTGAGGAATTGGTTGCGCAGACCCGTGAGCAAGTTGGACCGGACGTAGAGGTAATGGTCGATGCATGGATTTCTCTGAACGTGGAGCACGCGGTCCGTCTCGGCGAAGCCCTGCGTCCATATCGGATCAAGTGGCTGGAAGACTATCTGCTCCCAGAGGACCTGGATGGATACCAGCGCGTCCGCGATCGACTTCCTGGCATCGTTCTTGCATCCGGAGAACACTGGTACACAATGCAACCGTTCGCCCACGCGGCGGGTAAGGGCCTTGTCGATATCCTCCAGCCTGATCTTGCATGGTGTGGCGGTATCACGGCGGGCCAGAAGATTGCCCACCTCGCTGAAGCCCACGGCCTGACCATGATTGTCCACGGTGGAATGAACTATCCGTGGGGTCAGCACCTGTCACTCGCCATGCCGGCTATCCCAATGGGAGAGCGGTCGGAGGGCGTTTCGCCTCCGGGCGTGCCCCTTGAAGAGATGTCGCTGTTGCCGGGAACGGTGCCGATCCGGAATGGCCGGGTCCGACCCACAGACGCGCCAGGGCTTGGCCTCGAGATCAACACCGCATGGCTTGAGCCGCGCGCATGACGCCCACCTGACCCAAGACAGGGGACACCACGCACATCTCTAAGTGTCCCCCTGTCCCCTTCGCAGCTATCCCCCTGTGGCGGTGTACCCGCCGTCGACAGGGATTTCCGCACCAGTCACGTATGAGGACTCTTCCGAGGCGAGAAACAAGGCGACTTGTGCGATCTCTTCCGGTCGCGCTAGACGACCAAGGGGTGTCGCACCTTCGAACGATGCGCGCTTACCCGGATCCGCCAGATACGGCGCCTGCATCGGAGTCTCAACAATGCCGGGATGGATGATGTTCGCGCGGATGCCGTGCCTTGCATATTGAACCGCCAGCGACTTCGTGAGTGAGATCAACGCGCCCTTGGAGGCCGTATATGCGTCCTGGGGCATCGTAAATCCTCGCAACGCAGAGACTGAACCAATGTTGATGATCGAGCCCCCGCCAGCCGCGATGAGGTGGGGGATGCCGAACTTGCAGGCGAAGTAGACGCCCTTCAAGTTGATCCCCATCACCCGGTCCCACCACTCTTCCTCAGTGTCTATGACAGATTTGTCGCGGTCCTTCCAGAGAACACCGGCGTTGTTGTAGAGGATATGAAGCCCACCAAAGTGGGCGACCCCGTCCTCCACCATGCGCTTGACATCAGACTGGGTCGCGACATCTCCCATTGTCGCGAACGCCTCACCTCCGTCGCGACGAACCGCGTCAACCGTCGAAAGAGCAGCATCGTGATTGATGTCGGCCACGATCACCCGGGCACCGTGTTTGGCAAAGAGCAAGGCCGCGGCCTGCCCCTGCCCCATACCGGCTCCAGTAATCAGTGCAACCTTGCCCGCCAATCGTGGTCCGAACATGGAGTCTCCTCAGACTTGCTCAAAGTACCGGGTGCGTTCCCAGTCGGTAACCGCACGGTCATACGCGTCCGCCTCATGGGTAGCGGTAAGGAGGTAGTGCGCAACGACTTGCTCACCAAGGACCTCGCGGGCGATATTGCTTTGCCGAAGACTTGAAATGGCCTCACGAAGAGTGCCTGGCAAACGATTGCCGGCGCCTCCCTCATACGCGTTACCCGAGAACGGGTCGGAAAGCTTGAGGCCATGCCGGATACCGTACAAGCCCGCGCCAATCGTTGAGGCAAACGCGAGGTAGGGATTGACATCTGCACCCGGCAGGCGGTTTTCAAACCTGAACGATGCCCCGTGTCCGACGACCCGGAAACCGCACGTCCGGTTGTCCCGACCCCACGTGATCGCGGTCGGCGCCCATGAGAGAGACTGGTACCGCTTGTAGGAGTTCACCGTCGGCGCAAAGAACACCGCGAGTTCGTTCGCCAACGCAAGTTGACCAGCAAGGAAGTGGCCGAACAGATCCGACGGACCGTCAGACCAAAATAGGTTCGATGTGCCACTTGGGTCCCAGGCACTGGCGTGGATATGGCAGCTCGAACCGGCTTCATCAGGCCCGTACTTGGCCATGAACGTGATTGACCCACCCTGTTGTTCGGAAATCTCGCGGGCACCGTGCTTCAGGATGACGTGGCGGTCGGCCATCTCAAGGGCGTCGGTGTAGGCGAGGTTCAACTCAACCTGCCCCCGTCCCCATTCACCCTTCGTCCCTTCCATCGGGACACCAGCGGCCTCCATATGGTTTCGCAGTGGTCGCAGGATCGGTTCCTCACGTGTGCCCTGAAAGACGTGGTAATCCTCCAAGTATCTGGATACCCGCCTTATGCCGCGATATCCCTTCGCATCCGCCTCGGCATAGCTGTCTCCGAACAGGTAGCCCTCGAGTTCGGAGGCAACTTTGAGACGAATACCTAGCTTCGAGGCTTCCGCAATCTGCGCCCGCAACACCGCCCGTGGGGAAACGTCAACCACCCGGCCATCAGCGAACTGAGCATCCCCAATCAGGAGCGCGGTGCCCGGCAGCCAAGGCAACCGGCGGGCCGTCGACCAATCCGGCTTGATGACGATGTCCCCATAGCCACGGTCCCAACTCGCCAGAAGGTAGCCGGGGAGCGGTTCCATCTGCATGTCAGTGGTCAGGAGGTAGTCACACGCATGGATGCCCTCGTCGGCGACGTGCTCACGGAAATGCCTTCCAGTGACCCTCTTGCCCATGAGGCGTCCCTGCTGATCTGGAAACGCAACGATGACGGTATCAACCTCACCCGCCTGAATCGCAGCGTCTAGAACGGCCCGGTCAATCATCGTCGCCCACCGGGCGAAAGGATACTGCCGTCTGGTGGCAGCGCGAGTGCAAAGCGCCTGTCGGGCTCCCCGCTGGATGCCATGCCGGGCTACACTGCGGGCCTGAGGAGACCAACCACATGACTCCCTT
>BJHB01000069.1:0-11028 GCA_014191415.1 Chloroflexota bacterium | reverse complement strand
CGTGCCTGGACGAGACGGACGTACCCGACCTCGTGCAGTTGGTCGCCGGGGCTTTGAACCGTCCGTGACCGACACCCTAGCCCCTCCCCATCGCCCCTGATCAGAATACGCTTCGCTCGGGTCCCAGGCATCCCACGCAACCCAACCCCTCGCTTCGCTCCCCAACCCCGCCCCATCGCCCCTTGATTTATAGACGCTTCGCTTGACCCGCCTGATTCATATGCTCCGCACAGGCCGGTTGCAACGCTTGGTCGATGCCTGAAAACTCTCTGGTAGATACCGCCTCTCCACCTTGGTGCGGCTCGCTTTGGATTGCCACTCCCGCCCGACGCCGCTACGGGGATCACGCTTTCGCACCACCGGGTTTCCGCATGAGTGGGTTCTACCCTGGTCCGCGGGCATCCTTGCCCGCATTTCCCTTGTCGGTCAGGTGGCGCGTTCCCTATTCGTGAACGTTGCCACGGATGAGGCGCATGGGAGATGCCTGACGGGGGATGTCTCGACCGCGACCGGGGTGTGAACCAAATGGATACCAGCGGTCGGGGATGCCCCCGGACCCCAATGCCTCCCACCACAGTCGCGGCACATCCTCAGAAGCGCCTGGATTACCCAACCCCTCGCTTCGCTCCCCACGCCGCCTGATTTCTATGCTCGCACGCTCGCTAACGCTTGGCGGGGAGGATCTTCACGTCGGGAAGGGTGCGAAGGAACGCCTCGGGACCGTGCGGCGCGTATGTCGCGATGATCACCAGCTCGTCGGCACCGAGGTTGATCGTCTCATGGAACCACCCGATCGGGATGTGAACCATGTCGCCCGCCCCGATCTCGCGGAACTCCTGATGCCCATCGGCACCCTCCACCAACTGGCGACCATGCCCACTCACCACATACAGGGTCTCTTCCACACCCGGATGGTTGTGGCGCGTATGTCCCTTGCCCGGTTGCAGGCGCACCACTCCCTGGCTGTACCGCTGTGCATCCGTCACGCGCGGTTCCGACAACCAGTGCAGGGTGCCCCAGTCAAAGACCATCGTCTCCACATCATCTGCCTGGACGAAGCGCGCACCATCGGCATGCGGGGCCATCTCGGTCATGGTCTGGTTCTCCTTGAGAAAGGTATTCGTGCGAAGCGATTTCAATCCCCGCCCCATCGCCCCTTGATTTATAGACGCTTCACTCAGGGACGCATACGAACGAAATGGCGATGGGGTCGCGGGAACGGGAACCGCATCGCTTCACCTACCCCGGGGCTTCAGGGTGATCGCCTTGAACGCACGCACCGTGTCGGTGATGGCCGTCTCCACCGGCAGGCGTTCCATCGAACTCGCACCGATGAACCCCACTGCCGAGGTCCGCGCCTGCACGTACGCCGCGTCCTCGGGCGTCGCGATTGGCCCACCGTGGCTCACCACGAGGATGTCACGGTTCACCGCTGTCGCTGCGTCGCCGATCGCCTGCACTGACGCCGGGGCATCCTCAAGGCGCATCGCCACGCCGCCATCGCGGTCCAGCCCAATGCTCCCACCGACGGTCAGACCCATGTGCGCGATGATCACGTCGGCTCCCGCACGCGCCATCATGGCACTCTCTTCCGGGTTGAAGACGTACACGATGGTGAAGAACCCCATCTCGTGGGCGGTGCGGATCATCTCGACCTCGCGCCCGAAACCAAGGTTGGTCGCCTCGAGTTCCCGGCGGAACTTGCCGTCGATGAGGCCAACCGTCGGGAAGTTGTTGATGCCCGAGAATCCGAGGTCGTCAAGTCGACGCAGGAAGTGCGGCATCTGTCGCAGCGGGTCGGTGCCATTCACGCCGGCGATCACCGGAATCTCCCGGACGACTGGCAACACCTCGCGCTCACCCATGTCGTACACGATCTGGTTGGCATCGCCGAACGCCAGGAGTCCGGATAGCGACCCGTGACCAGCCATGCGGTACCGGCCCGAGTTGTAGATGATGATCAGGTCCGCGCCACCCGCCTCCGCAAACTTCGCGGAGATGCCGGTGCCGGCGCCCGCCCCGACAATCGGGTGGCCGTGTTCCAGTTGGGCGTGAAGTCGGTCCAGTACCTGCTTGCGGGTATAGCGCACGGATTCCTCCAGGTGATCACTCCCCTCCACGGTCGCAACGGGGGAGGGCCAAGCGAAGCGTATTCTAGTCGGGGCGATGGGGATCTCAGGGTGGGGGCCGATGGTGATCCGGGATCAAGCCATACCCCTCGCTGCGCTCCCCAACCCCGCCTGATTTATATGCTCGCTGCGCTTCGCTCAGGCGCAGCATCGCGTCCGAAGTGGCCTCGATGAATGCCTGGTCATTGATGTTCGCATCGACCTCGTGCAAGGGAATGCCGGGTCGCAGGTGGGTGTGCAGGGCTTGGCGCAGGGCGGCGTCGGCCTCGGGCCACCAGAATGCCTGGGGACCGGCATCCGTGACGCTATCCAGAATGGACACCCCGCGCAACGGCAAGAAGACCTCCACCGGTCCGCGCGCAGCGTTCGCCTTCTCCGCGAGGATGCGTCCCAGTTCGGCATTCTCGGCAGGCGTGGTGCGCATCAGGATTACCTGCGGGTTCCACACATGGAACCGGCGCGACGGATCATTGCGGTAGTGCGCCGGAACGGTCTCCATGCCTCCGAAGTTGACCATGTCCACGCACCCCGGCGCGATGACCTGGGGCAAGCCTCGCAACCCGGCGCCATCAAGGCGCGTCGGTCCGGCGCCGAAGATCCCTCCGCAGAGTTCATCGGCCCACTCGGTGGTGGTGACATCGTAGACACCCGTCAGGATGCCGTCGGACGCGAGGCGCTCCAGCGTGCGCCCGCCGGTGCCCGTGGCATGGAAGACCACGACCTCGTACCCGGCAGCTTCAAGAAGGGCGCGGGCACCATCGACCAGCCGGGTGGTGTTGCCGAACATGCTGGCCCCGATCATCGGCCGGTCCGGTGACGGCGGGGAGGCTAGCAGGGCACGGTGCGCCATGACCGCGCCGGAGATCGCCCCGGCCGCGTTGGAGAGGATGACGCGCGACATGCGGTTCAGGCCCGCGATATCCGTGACCGAGGGCAGCATCATGAGATCGGCCGTGCCGACGTACGGCGCGACGTTGCCGGACAGGACGGTGGAGACGAGGAGTTTCGGCACACCGATTGGCAGGGCACCAAGTGCCGCCGAAGCGACCGACGCTCCCGCCGACCCGCCGATGCCGATCGCCCCGGCGATGACGCGCGTGTCGGTGCCCGGGTACCGGCGTTCATACAGGTCGCGAAGGATGATGGCCGCTCCCCGACCCATCGCCGCGACCGCCTCACCACGGTCGGCCCGGTCTCGCAGGGCCTGAAGGGTAGTTCCGGCGGCGCGGGCGACTTCCGACGCCGGGACGTCGTACGGCCCAAGGGGCACCCGCGGTTCACCGACAATCCCGGTATCAATGAATATGGTTGCGTGCCGGTGTCCGAGGATCTGATCGCGGACAAACGCCGCCTCCTCACCCTTGGTATCCAGGGCCGCTACGATGGCGATCGCGCCATGGATGGTCCCGGGATCGTCGTGGTGCGTGTCGGTCATGCCCGTGCTCCCCACCGTCATGCTACCCGGAGTGGGTTGGTTGATGGAACAATCACCCGCCCGGCCACCTGGGCACCGTCGGGTGGGGCACCCTGATCCGTCAATCGTCCAGAAGGTGATTGTCGTCCGTGTCGGGAACCGGGGTGGCGTCCCGGTCAATCCGGGCTACCTCGTGTCCGGCAAGCCACGCCACCATCGTGGCAAGCATCGTTGCGATCAGCGTGGAGTCAAGGGCATTCCCCAGGAACTCGAGCGGATCGGCATCGGGCAACACGGTTGCGGTGACGGCTGATCCACCCACCCCGAAGAGATCGATACCTCCCCACAACGCACCCCAGATGCCACCGAATGCGACCCATCGCACAAAGTCGCGGGGAGAGCGAACGGCCCCGGCGGCAACCCCTCCCGCAAGACCGCCGGCCGTCTCGGCAGCAAAGATCGCCACACTCGAATGGTCTGGTGCACCGGCAAGGGACGCCCCCATCCCGAACAGCACACCGTAGACCCCGCCGAAGGTCACCCAACGGATTGCGTCACGAGGCGCACGTGCCAGGCCGGCCACCAATCCGCCAATCAGGCCCGCAATCAGGTTCGCTATCAGGAGCGAATCGGCAGGAACGATGGGCGACTTCAACCGGTAGCCGGTCATGCATGCCTCAATGGCGATACCGAAGACGATGCCGAAGATCAGCGGCCGGTGGCGGTCCCATGCCCGGGGCTTGCCACAGGCGGGACATTCATGCGCTTCATCGGGGACGACTTGGTTGCATCGCGGACACCGCACGCACACGATCATAGCGGCCCAACCGCCGATACCGATACCCCCGTACCTCGCGCCGTACCCTTTCGCAGGCAGGAACCGACCCGGATCCTTTCGGTCTGTCACCTGTGCCAACTACTCCGAACCCTGCAAGGAAGTCCCAACCATGGCACGCACGAACATCGCAAAGGCCCGTCTCCGCGCCGGCAAGCCCTCGATCGGCACCTGGATTCGCCTCGACGGCACCCTCTCGGCCGAGATGATGGCCCACGTCGGCTTCGACTGGCTGGTCCTTGATGCCGAACATTCCGCCTTCGATATCCACAGCCTCCAGTTCATGCTGCAGGCCATCTCCACCACCAACACCGTGCCCATGGTGCGCGTGCCGTGGAATGACCCGATCGAACTCAAGCGCACCCTCGATGCCGGCGCGTACGGCGTGGTCATTCCCATGGTGAAGTCGCGCGAGGACGCCGAGAAGGCCGTGCGTGCGGTGCGGTACCCGCCGATGGGTGACCGCAGTTTCGGATCGGTGCGGGGCCCGTTGTACGCCGGTGACGACTATCCAGTGATCGCCAACGATGAAATCTTGCTAGTCCTGCAACTCGAACACATCGAGGCGGTCCGCAATGTGCACGAAATCCTCGCCGTGCCCGGGTTCGACGCAATCTTCATCGGACCGAACGACCTCGGTGCGTCGATGATGACCGAGAACGGCAAGCGTCCGCCGGCTGATGTAGTGGAAACGGCATGTGCCGAGATCCTGAAAGCGTGCCAGGAAGCCGGAATCCCGTGTGGCTACCACTGCGGCAGTGCCGACGACGTGAACCGGCGCATTGCACTGGGCTACCAATTCAACGCACTGGCGATGGACACCAGTTTCCTGGTGAACACTGCGAAAGCCGAATGGGCAAAACTGGTCGACATTGCCAAGGCGTGAGAATGCCGGGCCGGTCAAACGTGAATGGTCGGCTAGCCCTGGGAGCGCCGGCGCCCTCGCCGGCCCAATCGTTTACGACGATCGCATAGACCTGACGGAGAGTGCACACACCGCCAACACCGCGACCCTGCGTCTCAGCGTGATCCCGTTGGCACAACATAGACCATGCCAGCGCAGGTTCAGATGGTCGGCTAGCCCCAAGTGGCCTCACGTGGCCCGTTCAAGTCGTGAACCAACGCCATGCCCTTCCTGCGGACACATGCCTTGCAAGAATCCACCAAGCACTCGCCGGGAATGCCTTCCCCTATTCACATGGCCGACTGGCCCCAGGTGGTCACCCATTCCCACGCCGACCAACGGGTCTACCGCACGGGAGTGGTGAATGATGAGATGGCTAGCCCGCCTAGCGGAGACCAGCGATGGTGACGGTCAGCACGATCACGCCGATTGTCAGGCGATATCCCGTGAAGACGTCCATTCCCTGCGTGCGCACGTACCGCAACAGTCCGCCAATCACGATCAGTCCCACCACGAACGACGCCACGATGCCTGCCACGAACGCCATCTGCTCATCGGCGGGAATGCCGTCACTGACCAAATGGCGAAGCTTCAGGACGCCGGCACCAGCGGTGATTGGCATCGACAGCAGGAAACTGAACCGGGTCGCCGCCGGACGGGTGAAACCCAGCAACAGTCCGGCCGTCAATGTGATCCCCGACCGCGAGACTCCCGGCGCCAATGCGAGGGCTTGCGCACACCCGATGATCACGGCGAATGGCAGCCCCATCCGCTCCATCCCATTGCGCTGAAGCCCAGCACGGTCAGCCACGGACAGCAAGACCCCACCAACGATCAGTAGCACTGCCACCATCCACGGGACACGCAGTGCCGATTCCACCACGTCCTGGTAGACCAGCCCCGCGACCGCCGCCGGCACGCTTCCCGCAACGATCGAAAGCCCGAGCCACCGGCTAGGTGCCGTCGCCGGCCCGAACCACCGGCCACCCGACGGGAGCCAGGCCCCCACGAGGTTCCACCAGTCACGCCAGAAATAGATCAGCAGGGCGAACAAGGTCCCCATGTGCAGGGCGACATCAAAGGTCTGCGAATGGTCGGGCCATCCCAGCAGCCACGGCACGATGATCAGGTGACCGGAACTGGAAATTGGCAGGAACTCGCCAAGACCCTGGACAACGCCTAGCACCGCTCCTTGCACCGGATCCATCAATCAACCCTTCCGATCCTCGACACAGCATCAACGGCGGACTTGGGTCGGGGGCACGCACGACCCGCCGGACACATATCGAGGCCTGAGGATAGGTCAACGAAGTTGCGAATACAGTCTGCCAGCGGATCAAGCGGTGAGCGCAGCGAACATGTACATCAGGCGGCGATGGGGTGGGGGGGTGAACTCAGATCCACTCGCGACGCCGGAAATAGATGAACAGTGCTACCACCGACCCAATCATCAGGGTGAGCGCGAACGGATAGCCCAGTTCCATCTCCAGCTCCGGCATGAGCTTGAAGTTCATGCCATAGATGCCGGCAATCAGCGTCGGCACCATGAACATCACCGTCACCGAGGTGAGGGTCTTCATGACCTCATTCAGGTTGTTCGAAACCAGGGAAAGGTAGGACTCCAGGGCGTTCGTCAGCATGTCCTGATAGACGTCGAGTGAATCGGTCAGGCGTGCAATATGGTCGTAGACATCCTGGAAGTAGAAGGTCACGCGCCGGTCGAAAAGCGGTATGTCCTGCCGACTGAGGGCAAGCACGGCATCACGTTCCGGACCAAGCACCCGGCGCAATTGCAGTAGGTCGCGCTTGATCCGGAACAATGCACGGAGGTCGTTGTTCTTCGCACCCTTCTGGACCTGCGTGAAGAGGCGCTGCTCCAGTTCCTCCACCTCCTCAACGATCCCGTCAAGAACCGGAAAGAACTCGTCCACGATCGCATCGAGGACCCGGTAGGTGATTGTTCCGGTTCCACTTTCGATCGGTCCCGGCTGGGATGCCCACCGCTTCCAGACCTTGTCGATCACCGGCAAGGGAACGGAATGTGAGGTGATCAGGAAGTGCGACCCGATGAACAGGTCCACCTCATGTAGGTGGAACGGTGTGCCCTCGAGCCACCCGAACTTGCGCGGAGGCGGTTCCGCTCCGGCCACCTCGAACACGTTCCCGACCCTCACCAGACCCTGGTTCATCTCGATCGCGAAGACCACCATGAAGTAGGTGTCGTCATACTCCTCGAGTTTGGGCCGCTGCGCCTGCCGTGCAGCATCCTCAATTGCAAGGGGGTGAAGGGAGAACTCCTCCTGGATCAGCGCCAGTTCCTCGGGCGTCGCTCCCACCAAGTCCAGCCACACGCACGAATTGCCTGAGGCCAGGATGTCGCTGATCTCGGTGACATCAGCCAGTTCCTGCACTACCGGCACGTTGCCCGGCCCGGTCGGCATGGAAGCGTTCGGATCAACGCTGGATGGCTGCCATACGAGGGTCTTCAGCACGGATTTCTTCCCAAATTGCCCATTGCCGCATCACCGCAAACGGCAGTACTGATTGTCAACCGAACAAATCAGGTCGTGAAGGTGCACCCCAGATGGCCAACGACATCGGCCAAGGGAAGCACATGCAGGTCATATCCCTCCCGACAGCCATCATCAATCGATCCGCCTCGTTAGTGAGGCCCTGCAGTGCGGACCTCGGGGCCGATCTCATTGGCGAACTGGGCGAACCGTGAGGCAAACCGTCCGGCCAGGTCACGTGCGGTGGCGTCGAAGGCGTCACCATCGGCCCACGTACGACGCGGGGTCAGCACCTCGGTTGGCACGCCGGGACAGGAAACCGGCACACCCATCCCGAAGTGCGGATCAGGCGTGACCGCCACGTCATCCAGCGAACCTTCCAGGATTGCCCGCACGATTGCCCGGGTATGTGCGATGGACATGCGCCTGCCAACGCCGTACACGCCACCCGTCCATCCGGTGTTCACCAACCACACCCGGGATCCGTAGTGCGCCAGGCGTTCGCCAAGCATGTTTGCGTAGGTCACAGGCGATAGGGGCAGGAAGGGTTCGCCGAAGCAACTCGAGAATGTCGCCTCCGGGGCGGTCAGGCCAATCTCGGTCCCGGCAACTTTGGCGGTGTATCCGCACAGGAAGTGGTAGAGGGCTTGCGGGGTGGTCAGGCGCGATACCGGGGGGAGTACCCCAAAGGCATCACAGGTAAGCAGCAGCACATGGGCCGGATGTCCACCAACACCATCGGCACTCGCGTTGGGGATGAAATCCAGTGGATAGGCCCCACGCGTGTTCTCGGTCTTTGCCTCGCTTTCCAGGTCCAGGACATGCGTCGCCGGATCGTAGACGACGTTTTCCAGGACCGTCCCGAACTGATGCGTCGTCGCGAAGATCTCGGGTTCGGCCGACGCCGACAGCTTGATGACCTTGGCGTAGCACCCACCCTCAAAGTTGAACAGGCCGTTCGCGCCCCACCCGTGTTCGTCATCCCCGATCAGCGTCCGTGCCGGATCAGTCGAGAGGGTGGTCTTGCCCGTTCCGGACAGGCCGAAGAAGAGTGCGGTGGTGCCATCCTCGCCAATGTTGGCCGAGGCATGCATCGGCAGGATGCCCTGTTGGGGCAGCAGGTAGTTCAGGACCGTGAAGATCGACTTCTTGATCTCTCCGGCGTACTCGGTCCCGCCAATGAGGACAATCCGCCGGGTGAAGTTCAGGATGACGAAGGTGGACGACCGCGTGCCATCACGGGCCGGGTCTGCCTGGAAACTGGGCACAGCAAAGACGGTGAATCCGGGAACCTGCGTGGCGCGCGTCTCCGCATCGGGACGCAGGAAGAGGTTCTGGGCAAAGAGGGACTGCCAGGCGTGTTCGGTTACGACACGGATCGGGAGACGGTAGGCCGGATCGGCACCACCGGCAAGGTCCTGCACGAAGAGGTTCCGGTCAGACACATGGTCGGCTACGCGGGCCAGGAGAGCGTCGAACGCCTCGGGTGCGAACGGCCGATTCACCGGCCCCCACCACACCGTGTCAGCCGTGACGGCATCGCGCACCACGAACTTGTCATGGGGCGAGCGGCCAGTATGGTGCCCGGTATCCACCAGTACGGCACCTCCCGGGCCAAGCCCACCCTCACCCCGTCGGATCACTTCCTCTATCAGCCGTGCGGGGGGAAGGTTCCGGGAGACGGCACCCGTCGTGTGCACCCCAATGGAAGCAAGCAGGTCATGCGCCCCGCCCCACTCTCTCGCGCTTGATGCAGAGGCATCAAGCGCGCCCGGCTTCGCTGTCCCGCCACTCTCCACTAAGACCATTTCCCGAGCTCCAGACCGTGGCGTCATCGCCACGTTTCCTCTGTGTATCGCGCCGACTCAAGGGTACGCCCGGAAGAATTCGGCACCCCTGTGGAACACGCCGCGTGACGCGTTGGAATGTACCTGTTGGACGTGAAATCCGGACCCGCCCGGCAACCATGGTCCGGTCCGTCAAATCCCGTCCGAACGCATCTTGCGTTGCGTTACCCTGCCCGCACGATGGTCGGATGCTGCCCCGGATCCCGAGCAACCAATGCCCCACCACCCTCGGCGGATCATCCGTCGACGAAGCGTATTGCTATCAGTGGAGATGGGCAGGGGCAGGGGGCCACTAATCAGGCAGGCGGGGACGGGTCGCCGGATGGGTGGGACGGTCGGCCAGGCGTAAGACGGACATCCCCTGTCGATGCATCCCAGATGACACGCCATGACCTTGTGGAGCTTCCCGCGGGCACATTCCGCATGGGTACCGGTGAGCGAAGCGTTTCTCAATCAGGCGGGAGGGAGTGGAGTGGAACCGGCTTCGACGCGGACGGTGAAGGCCCGGCGCGCAACGTCACCATTGCGTCGTTCGCGATTGCCCGCACAGCGGTCACCAATGCGCAGTTCCGCGAATTCATCCGGGCAACCGGCCACGTCACCGATGCCGACCGCCTGAAGTGGTCGTATGTCTTCCACCACTTCGTCACGCCCGAGGGCCTGACACGGGTCGATGGCCGTGCGAATGGTGCCGCATGGTGGTGGGCGGTACGTGGTGCCTCATGGTCACGGCCGGAGGGCCCGGGTTCCTCCGTGCGCACGCGTCCCGACCATCCGGTGGTGCACGTCTCATGGAACGATGCCACCGCCTACTGCGAGTGGGCGGGGGTACGCCTGCCGACAGAGGCAGAATGGGAGTACGCCGCCCGAGGTGGCCTCGATGGCGCCCGCTACCCGTGGGGCGACGACCTCACGCCGGATGGCACGCACCATTGCAATATCTGGCAGGGTGAGTTCCCGCACCGGAACACGGCGGAGGATGGGTACGCCGGAACCGCACCGGTGCGGACGTTTGCCCCGAACGGGTTTGGCTTGTTCCAGATGTCGGGCAACACGTGGGAGTGGTGTGCGGACTGGTGGAGTGCCACCGATCACGCACTTCCGGACGCACCGCGTGACAATCCGGCCGGTCCGGCCACCGGCACCGCCCGGGTCCTGCGGGGTGGTTCGTACCTATGCCACGCGTCGTACTGCAACCGTTACCGGGTCGCCGCGCGGTCATCGAACACCGCGGACAGCACCACCGGCCACATGGGTTTCCGCGTCGTCGCCGACATCGGGTAACCCGAGTGGCCACTCTGGTCCGCGGGCGTCACGCCAGTCTGGTCCGCGGGCGTCACGCCAGTCTGGTCCGCGGGCATCCCTGCCCGCATCTCCCTCAGTCCCCCG
>BJHB01000068.1:8431-11078 GCA_014191415.1 Chloroflexota bacterium | reverse complement strand
GATGCTTGCGTTTGATCCCGCGGAGTCTGTGTTTGCGAAGAGTGCAACGGTGACCGGTTCGGTCTCGAGTTCGTTCCAGACCGGATGCGGATCCTCGCCACCGGCAATGGCGATCCCAAGGGTGTCCCGGTAGAACGTGATCGCGCGATCCATGTCGGCGACGAACACGACTACGAAGTCAATGGCGCGGAACTTCATGTTTTCCCTTATTCGGCCTTGGTTTCCGTTCGGAAATCGTACCTGTCCCGATCGGTCCTGAGGAAATTCCGAGGGCAAACAGGATCTCTGGTGTGCATCATCCTTGCAGGAGGGTTGTCAGCGTGGCATTCGACGAGGGCCTGGCCGAACGGATCCGGGACATCGTGGATGGTGACGCGGACGTGACCGAACGGCGGATGTTCGGTGGGTTGGCGTTCATGGTCAGATCCCACATGCTTGTGGCGATCATCGGTGAGACCCTGGTTGTGCGTACCGGGCCCGACCTTCATCGCGATGCGCTGACTCGACCCCACGCGGGCCCCATGATGTTCACTGGACGGAACATGGGCGGGTTTGTCACGGTGGAACCGTCAGGGTTTGACGACGATGCCAGTCTGCGCGACTGGATCCTGCTCGCGCGGACGCATGTTGCGACGCTTTCCCTGCACGGCACCCGGAAGGCGCGTCGACGGTCGGATCCGGTGTGATGTCCCACGACCGATAGTGAGGAGAGCACTTTGGCTATTCGGGGTCGATGTTCTTGTTGGTCGGCCGTGCCTGATCCGTTGTGACTGGGGCGATGGGGCCGGTTTCCAGATGGAGGTACGATCCGCCGACGGCATGGGATGCCGGAAGGAGACAGGATGATCATTGCGGTTACTGGTGCGTCGGGGCGGATCGGCCGGGCGACACTCGCGGAACTGAAGGCGTCTGGGATCGCAGAGGTGTGGGCGCTGGATCGTTCCCTGCCTCCGTCAGGCTTGGCCGACCGGTCGCTCTACTGCGACCTGTCGAACCCGGGTGATGTGTATGGGGCCATCGCCGGGGCAGACGCGGTCATTCATCTCGGGGCACACGCGAGTACCGCGCATCATCCCGGTGAACAGGTGTACGCGAACAATGGTTCGGCAACCGCGAACGTGGTGGCGGCCTGCATTGCCTTGCGCATCCCGCGAGTGGTGTACGCCAGTTCGATCACCGTCTATGGGCTTGACTGGCAGGCGAGGCACGGCGGGATCACTCACTTGCCCGCCGATGAGACTGTTGGCACGCGTCCGGATGACCTG
Source organism: Chloroflexota bacterium (assembly GCA_014191415.1). Classification (GTDB taxonomy): domain Bacteria; phylum Chloroflexota; class UBA11872; order UBA12225; family UBA12225; genus UBA12225. The sequence goes on along the minus strand of BJHB01000068.1, from coordinate 9,813 downwards.
TATGCCCTGTCCAAGTTGGCGGGTGAACAGGTCGTGTCGCTCGGCGCGAACGAACATGGCCTCCATGGTGCCTCGTTGCGGATTGCCATGGTGGTTGGCGAGGATGAGTACGACTCTCGCGGGCGACCACGCGACGACCGGGATGCCTCGGGAGGTCTGTGGAGTTACGTGGATGCGCGGGACGTGGCCCAGGCGGCGCGGCTGGCGGTAATGCACCTTGATGGACTTGGCGTGGGCAACCACATCTTCAACGTGGGTGCGGCCGATAGCCACACGCAAACCCCAGTCGGCGAGGTCATTGAGCGTTGGGTGCCGGAACTTGCACCACTGGCACACGGGTTCGACGGTGCGCCGTTTTCGATTGCCAAGGCGCGGTCAATCCTTGGGTACGCGCCGCGGTACTCGTGGCGGGATCACGCCTGACCGGGAACCCGACTGGATGACCGTTACCCGGTTCCTACGCAACGGTGAGGATGACGCCATTGCCGGCAGGGTCGCGCAGGAGTGGCCCGGCTGGGGTCTCGGTCGCTGCAAATCCGGCCGTGGCCGCGCGATCAAGGACGGTGTGTCGTTCGGCATCTGACACAAGCACGATGGTGTAGGAACGCAGGCCCGCGCCATCCTCCGGCTTGGGCGGGATATTGCGCCCGTTCCAGACATTGAATGCCACATGGTGATGGTAGCCCCCGGCGCTGGTGAAAACGGCCTGTCCGGGAAAGTCCATGATGCGTGTCAGGCCGATGACCCCGACGTAGAACCGTTCGGCTTCGTCGAGGTTGCCCACATGAAGGTGGATGTGGCTGACGCCGGTTTCGGGAGGTGCACCCGTCCATGGGGCCGCTCCGTCCATGAGGGCATCGAGGCCGGGGGTGTCCAGTCGTCCATTTCCGAGGCGGATCACAATCGATGGGTCGGGCCATTCCGATCTGGGCCGGTCCCAGTTGAGTTCTATGCCGTTCCCTTCCGGATCGTCGAGGTAGATTGCCTCAGAGAAGCGGTGATCGACGAGTCCGGCGAGTGGCGTCTGGGTTTCGGCAAGATGGGCAAGCCACCGCGCGAAGTCGCGCCTTTCGGGGACGCGCAGGCAGAAGTGGTAAAGGCCCGACGTGCGGGCCGGCCGTGGCGCATCAGGACTGCCGGTCAGATGGAGCAGGTCGGCGCCTCCGGTCCCCATCGCCACGAACCCCGGGGTTTCACGATGCACCCGCAGACCGAGGTTGTCGCGGTAGTACGCCGTGAGTTTGGGCAGGTCCCGCACGGTCAGATGGACGACTCCGAGATGGGTGTCGTCATGCGCGGTGAACGGGACGGCGAGCGAAGTCATCGGATGTCCTTTGGATGGTGATCCTGACAATCAGATTACTATGGAAAACGTAGCAATG
>BJHB01000068.1:449-8421 GCA_014191415.1 Chloroflexota bacterium | reverse complement strand
AGGGCGTTCTTTGGTGTGAGATCGGGCTGCGGGCGTGCCGTAACCGGAACGGTTGTTCCGCTCGGCTCCACGGTTGGGAAGCTGAGGGATCACTGACCGTCACGGAAGAGTTGTGCGAACACGAGTCGCCCATTGGCATCCGTGGCGAGCCCGACGGCAAGACGACCGTAGCGCGGATCCAGGATGTTCGCGCGATGGGTGGCGCTTTGCATCAGTGCGCGTTCGGCACGCGTCCCGGCGGTCTCGAGAGGCAGTGTGACCGTCAGGCGGACGAGGTTCTCCCCGGCGTAGGCGTACGGGATGCGTGCGTGCTGGATCAGTCGCACGAACCCGAGGGCACCGCTGTCATCGAGGTGTGACAGGACGGTGCGGGAAACCTGGTCCCCGGCGCGGAGGCGGGCAAGCGGGATCAGGGTGGGGTCGACGGTGAGTGCGGGCAATCCGGTGCTGATTCGGTCCCGGTTGGCGGCGTCGAACAGGGACCGCTCGATCTTTGTCAGGGCCGGTGGGATGGCCGGATCGGGTTCACCCGCGGTTGATGCCGTCTCTGGCGTGGATGGTGGTAGCGGTTGGCCGTCGGGTCGGGGTTCAGGCTCGTCTTCTTCGTCTGAAACTGCATAGGCCAGTCCCGAATTGGGTTGGATAGGAGCGACGAGTTCGGACGGGCAATTTCCCTCATTGGTCCCGTTTGCAGCATGAACCCGGTGAGCGCTTGCATCTACCGAAAAGGCAGCAGCGAAGAAGAGTGCGATTGCGGTGCGAACCAGCACACGCCACCCGTCGCGTCGGCGCGACCGGGATGTTGGTGCGGATGACCGGAGTGGGGTAGGAAGTCGCGTCATGGCGGTCGGCGTATTCGTGTGGCGCGATCAACGGTAGCACCCGGGTGGCCTCGGGATTGTGGGCGTGCCATCAATGGTGAACGGGACGTTTCATTGCGAGGATGATGCCCGTCTCCCCCGAAGCACCGATCAGCGTGTATGTCCCGTGCCGGAATGGTGCAAGCACCCTGCAGGCATGCCTTGAGGCATTGCTTTCGCAGACGTACCCGGTTGCCGAAATCATCGTCGTTGACGATGGGTCAACGGACGCCACGGCATCGATCGCTGTGGCAGTCGGCGGTTCGGTGCGCGCGGTGTCCCATCCCGTGCATCTCGGTCTGGCGCAGGCGCGGAACACTGCCCTCGCACAGGTGCGGCACGAACTGGTCGCTTCAGTGGACGCGGACGTTGTCCCGGAACCGGAGTGGTTGGAGTGCCTGGTGCGCGCAATGTCGACGCGGGCGACGGCACTGGTCGCTGGCCGCTTGGTGGCGAGCGACAGGTTACGCATCGCCGACCGGTGGCGCATGGCGCATCTCGCGCAAGACGCGGGAGACCTGCCTCAGTCGAATCCGCGACGGCTCAGTGGATCGAACACCCTTGTGCGCCGGGGAGTCATCCAGGCGATCGGGGGCTACCCGGATGATGAGGACGGTCTTGTCGCCCCGGGTGTCGGTCGGCGCCTCGCCAGTAGTGGCTACACCTGCCGGTATGAGCCGCATGCGCGGGCATGGCATTTGCGCCAAGACACGTCGAGAACGGTACTTCGAACATGGTGGGGATGGTTGCGTCCACCCGCGGAACGTGCCGGGGCGTTCGCCAGCGGTGAGGGTCTTGTGGCAAGGCGGGCGGATGTGCTCGGTCGGTTCCGACGGGCGATGGTCGCGGACATGGGGTCTGGTCAGGCCGATCTGGCATACATCAGCTTGCTTGGGGCGGTTGCCTTCGTAGCGGCGGATTTTGCCTACGGCGCGGTCCGTGCGAGAGCTGCGGGAGATCCCGACGCAACCGTCCGGTGGTCCCGCGCCGCGCGCGCATGGGCCGATGCCGTTCGGCGTGCTTGCGAGGATTGCCGTCCGATGGGTGCGTCAGTGCGGTCGAACCTGCACCGTGACATGCTCGCCATTGACTGGTGGACGGGTACCGGCGGGGCGGTCGACTTAGGTACGGACGTGCACCAGGATGACCATGTGGTCGCAGTTGCACGGGCTTCGACCGACCTTGGCGTCTGGCTGGATAGCCTGCCTCGGGCGTGGTGGACACATCTGGAGGACGGACGGGCGCTGGTTGCTGCGGATGAGGGTTGGGAGACGGGCTTGCCTGGGTTGGAGGTGCCAATGTCCGGCCCGGTGGTGCTGGATTGGTGGCCGGAGACCTGGAAGAGAGTCCGGCAGATCCTCCCGTCACTCGTTCCCGACCTGATTGCAATCGTCGCCTCGGGACGTGAGGGAACAGCGGCGGGGGAGGCACTGTTCGTTGCGGTCACTCGCGAGGAACACCCGTATGAAGCCCGTCGTGATTGGTCGGAACGCCTCGATGGATCCGTTGGTGTGCGGTGCCGGTTGGACGTGATCCCCAGTGATGCCCTTGGGTGGTTGCCCGCGAACACCCGGACGGTGTCGCTTCATCATGACGCCGTGTGCGTCTGGGGTGATGCTTCCGTGGTGCGGGTGATACCGGCATGGTCGCCGGCGTCAATTCCGGAGTTCGAGGCTTTTGGCTTGCTGGCTGGTGCCGAACGGGCGTTGGACATGGGTGACGCCGAGAAGGGACGACGACTGGCGGTGGAGTCCCTGCTAGTGGCGCGTCGGGCCTTTGATCCTGGTGGGCCCGCGTCGTCGGAAGATCTCAACTGGGTGTGGCCAACATTCGGCATGGCTCTGGATGAAGCCCCGCCGACCGTGGTCGTGGCGCGCGCGCGGGCGCTCCTTCATGACTGGCGGTTCACCTGGGAGAAGGTTGGCCCTGGATCAGCAGCGGTCGCACGGTGGCTGGAACTGCGTGCGTTAGCCGACCAGGCGCGAGGGGTTCGGGGTAGCTGGATGGGTCGGACAGGGGATATCCGCGCCGGTGCCGAAGGCGATGACCAGGGCGATGAACCCGGGACGGTGGCGGGATGGGTGTGACCACCATGACTGGTCTCGCAGACATCGCGATCGTGATCCCGACGTTCAATCGGCCTGATCGGCTTGCCCGTGCACTGCATGGGGTGTTGCAGGCCCACGGTGCGCTCGTGATCGAGGTGATTGTCGTCGATGATGGGTCGCCGGATGCTGCCGGAGTGGAGGCCGTGGTGCGCGGGGCCGATCCCACGGGCCGGACAATCCGCTTGGTCAGGCAGGCAAACCGGGGCCCGGCGGCGGCTCGCAACGCCGGGGCCGCGGCATCCACGGCAGACCTGATCGTCTTCCTTGATGACGACTGCGTTCTCACCCCGGGATGCCTGGACATCCTTCTTGGGGTGCACCGGGACTCGCCACCAAACGAAGTCCTGGCGGTGATGGGGCAGGCAGTCTGGGATCCGGCCACGCGTGTTAGCCCGCTCATGGAAGTGGCGATGCGCGGGGCGCAGTTCGACTATGACTCGATCACCGATCCCGAGCAAGTTCCGTTCAGTCGGTTCTACACGGCGTGTGCCTCGATTGGCAGGCGGACATTCGATGATCTTGGCGGCTTTGACACCACGCTGCCGTCGTTCGCCGCGGGCGAGGACACGGAGTTTGCGTACCGGTTGACGAAGCGGGGTGGCCGGATCGTGTACCGCGCGGATGCCGTGGTGTTGCATGACCACCCGCTCGAATTGCGATCGTTTCTCGAGCGGCAACGGCGGGCCGGACGAGCCGCGGTGGAAGTTGTTGCGAGGCACCCGGAGCTCTTCGAGGCGATGGGTCTTGATGCGATCGCCGACGTCGGTTTGCGGGAACAGTTCTACGTGTCCCTCCTGCGGTACGCCTACGTGATCGGTATCGAGGAGGGGTTGGGGGCGCCGACCAGGCCGGACGACCTGCCGGGCGAGGGTCTGCGGAGTGTGGTGGAGGCGTGGTTGCCGGCGTGGGCGATCACGCAGGCAAGTACGCTGCGATCGTGGCAATCACGTGCGGAGGCGCTTGGACGTGCAGTCGCTGATCGGGACCGGCGTCTTGCCGAGGTAGTGCAGATGAAGGATGCACGCATCAGCGCGCTTGAGGGAGAGCTTGCCCGCCTGCACCGTTTCCTTCCGGTCCGGGTGGCCCGCGCGATCCGCCGGTGGGGACTCTCGGGTGGATAGTCCGCTAGGACGTTCAGTACTGGCACAATTGAGTAGGCAAGCGCGTCCGGGCGATGGCGTTGCCGGAAGAGTGTGGGCATGACGGGAAAGATCACACCGCCGATTGATATCGATGACGATGACTCCATCGGCGATGAGCAGGTAGAACGCTCGGTTGCGACGATCGTGCGTCTCGCGCTGAGCGATGAAGCGTGCCGCCTCCTCGGCGTGGATGGGACCCTTGAGGACGAGGTAGATATCGACTTCGCGTCCGACCCGCTTACCTACGTGGCGAACGAGATTGCCACGGCACTGACTGCCGAGAGTGATGACGAACGTGACCACCTGTCGCTTTCGGGTCTCGTGGCGTTGGTTCGCCTCTATCAGGTGACCAATGACGGATTTGTCGACGAGGCAATCCTGCGTGACGCGGTACTCGACTTCATGACCGACGTGGAACCCGACGAGGACGACTAGTCCTCCCGGGAATCCTTTGAGGGTCAGGTTGCGGGCGTAGCGTCGTCGCGTTCCCAGTACATGCGCCCGATCCCGATGAAGGTCCGGGTCGATTCAACGACCGAGATGTTCTGGATGTGGTTCGTGACCAGGTCATCCAGGGCATCGGGGTTCGGGACATCCACCTTGGCGATGACGTCAGTCTCGCCGTAGATGCCTGACGCCTCAACGATCCCCGGGAAGGTCCGGAGTTGATCGACAAGGGTGCCGATCTGCTTGGCTGGGACTTTGATCAGAATCCAGGCTTTCATGCGTTCCCCCGCGGTGCGAAGTGGTTCGGGCCCACCAAACCCGGGCGTGGTCTGTCCGTACCGGTAGACGCGCGGCAGTCCGGCGATCAGGCGTTCCTCGAACAGCAGGTCAAGGACGGTGTGGACATCCGAGTCGTGCGCGGTTCGCATCCTGACGATGACATCGGCGCTCTCACCATAGATGACGCCTGCCTCCTGTACCTGATCGCTTCGGTAGAGGTGATCCAGGGCGGCTTGCCACCCACGGATTGGAACCGGCAGGAAGACATATGCGCCCGTCCCCCGGTCACGCGCAACGAGTTCGTAGGCCCGGGCGATCGAGATGCCGCGCTGGTAGTAGAGCCAGATGGCGCGGACGCGTTCGAGGTCGGTCGTCGAGTAATCGCGACGGGCAATCCTGACCTTCTGGATTTTGACCGGCTTGATGTAGCCCTGCGACTCGAGGTAATGGACGAAGCGTTTCTCGAGGCCGGGCACTGCCGACAGTATTTCCTGTAGACGCATCGATGGGCGTATGCTACCCGACCCTCGGGCGCGGACGCGCAGGCGTATCTAGGGAACAGCGTCAAGGGATGCCGGTGGCCGTGACTGACGAATGCGCAGGGCCAGATGCAGTTCCAGGGCCACACGCGGGTCGTGGATGTCGCGATCGATAAGCCCGGCGATGCAGCGCAGGCGGTAGCGCACGGTGTTGCGGTGGGTGCCCAGGCGTAACGCCGTTGCCTCGAGACTTGCGCCCGCGTCCAGGAATGCCTCAAGGGTAGTCATGAGCGCGGTGCCACGTTGGCGGTCGTACGTGTCAATCGGTGAAAGGTGACGCTGCGCGAAGGCGTTCAGGGTATCCGCCGGTCCAAGACTGGCGAGAAGCGCTTCTAGGCCACCCGAATGGGCAATCGAGACGGATGCCATGCTTCACTCCGGCCACGGGTGCTGGCGGTGACGGTGCGAGCGGGCGAAATCATGCCGTTTTGGGTAATCCGGCCAGACTCGCGAGGGTGTGCAGACTGTCCCGGCCGTGTGAAAGGCCAGGACAGTCCAGTTGCCGGGTCCCGAAGAACTCGGGACGCTGACTAGCAGTCGAAGTAGAGGTGGAACTCGTACGGATGCGGACGCAGGGCAACCTGCTCGAGTTCGTGGGTGCGCTTGTACTCGATCCAGTGCTCGATCAGGTCCTTGGTGAAGACCCCGCCACGGAGGAGGTAGTCATGGTCATGCTCGAGCGCATCGAGGACTTCGCCGAGGCTGCCTGGTGCGGACTGGATCTTCGCAGCTTCCTCGGGTTCGAGGTCGTAGATGTCCTTGTCAACCGGCGCCGGGGGCTCGATCTTGTTCATGATGCCGTCGATGCCGGCCATGAGGCAGGCCGCGAAGGACAGGTACGGGTTGCACGTTGGATCCGGAATGCGGAACTCGAGCCGGCGCGCTGCCGGGTTGTCTGAAAGCATCGGGATACGGATGCAGGCCGAACGGTTACGGGCGGAGTAGACGAGGTTGATGGGTGCCTCGTAACCCGGCACCAGACGACGATAGCTGTTGGTCGACGGCGCTGCGAAGGCGAGTAGCGACGGGCAATGCTTGAGCAATCCGCCGATGTACCACCGCATCATGTCGCTCATCTGCGCGTACTCTGCGTCCGCGTCGTAGAAGAGCGGCTTGCCATCGGTCCAGAGTGACTGGTGGGTGTGCATGCCCGACCCGTTGTCACCGTAGAGGGGCTTCGGCATGAAGGTCGCGGCGTACCCGCTCTCGAAGGCGACGTTCTTGATGATGTACTTGTACATCATGACGTTGTCAGCCATCTTGACGAGGGTATCGAACCGCATGTCGATTTCGCACTGGCCACCAGTGGCGACTTCGTGATGCTGCGCCTCGACGGTGATGCCGCACTCGATCATCTTGAGGACCATGTTCGAGCGGATGTCCTGCAGGCGATCGACTGGTGGGACCGGGAAGTAGCCTTCCTTGCTGCGTGGGCGATACGCGAGGTTGCGTCCGGCTGGGCTGGTTGCGGGGGTCACTACGCCACGTCCGCTATTCCAGATCCGGTCCCCGGAGTCGAGGAAGTAGTAGCCGCTGCGCATGTCCTGATGGAAGCGCACGTCGTTGAAGAGGTAGAACTCGCACTCCGGCCCGAAGTACGCGGTGTCAGCGAGACCGGATGAGCGCAGGAACGCCTCGGCCTTGCGCCCCACGTACCGCGGGTCACGGCTGTACGGCTGCTTGGTCACCGGATCGACGATGTCGCAGACGAGGCTGAGCGTCGGGACCTTGTAGACCGGGTCGATGACCGCGGTGGTCGGGTCGGGGATCACGAGCATGTCCGACTCGTTGATCTTCTGCCAACCGCGGATCGACGAGCCATCGAAACCGAGACCATTCTTGAAGACACCGGCCGAGAGTTCGTTGATCGGCACGGTGAAGTGCTGCCACTGGCCGGGCATGTCGATGAACTTCAGGTCCACCATGACCAGGCCGTTCGAGCGTGCCCAGTTCACCACCCCTTGTGGTGTTGGGTCGGGACAGGTGCGCGCCGCAGGCAATGGCGATGCGACTTCCTCAACGACGGACATTAGGTCGTTTCTCCTCTCTCAGGTCGGCCAGGCGGATTGTGTTCGCGGAGCCCGGCACCGGCAGACCGCCACAGGCGATCAGAATTCCGGCTTGGAACTGATGCTACCGACCCGACTGGCACGCCGTGACCGTACACACCACACGAAAGCGGGTGTGGCGGTTTGTACGGAATGCACAAGCCTCTGCACCCGGTCTGCGGGAGACGGTCGGACCGTCATGGTACGCTGCCAAGGTGCAGGGCGTTCCTCTTGGTCTCTTCATCTTCCTCGTCCAGATCGCTGCGGGGGGCGCAATCGTCCAGGCATTCCTGGACTGGCTGGAACCAGACGTCAGTCCGGGCTACCTGCAACTGAACGGCTTGTTCTTCATCCTCTTCGGTGGTGCGGGCGCTTGGCTGCGGGCCATCCTGCCGGCGGCACGGATGCTTCCAGTGGCTCCCGATGGTCCGTGGATTGATCTCGAAGTCCCCGTCTGGATTGCATTCACGGTTCTCATGGGGTGCCTCGTGCTGGCGTTGTATGTCCGTCAGCGGCCGGTCGCGACCCGGATAGGCGCCATGGGTGGCG
>BJHB01000068.1:0-439 GCA_014191415.1 Chloroflexota bacterium | reverse complement strand
TGGCGTTGTGGGACTGATCGCGCTCGCGGTGACATCGTTGGCGTATGCGCCTGCCACGGTGGCTCCGCTGTATACCGTCGTGAGCATTGTCGGTGGCGCGCTTGCGCTCGGTACCTCGTGGAACGGGATGATGCTCGGCCACTGGTACCTGAACACACCTCGGCTTGCGCCTCGCCCCTTGGTTCGGCTCAACCAGGCTATGGCCGCGGTGGTGGTTGGCCAAGGTGCCTACGCCGCGCTGCTGGCAACGGTGATCGCGCCGGCGGTCATGGAGTCATGGTTCTTCTGGGTGCGAGTGGGTGTCGGGTTGGTCTTCCCGCTTGCACTGAGTGTTCCGGTGCACCTAACCGCTCGGGTACGGTCCATGATGTCGGCCACCGGTCTCCTGTATATCGCGCTTGGCGCAATCCTGGCCGGTGAACTCGTGGGACGGCTCTTC
>BJHB01000067.1:0-11198 GCA_014191415.1 Chloroflexota bacterium | reverse complement strand
GGAAAGCATGAGCAATGCGGCTACAGCCGTCTGGGGTGTGGATCCTCGTGTCGCCACGACAGTCGCTAATGCCGCCCGTTCGCCTCTTGCCAAACGGGTAGCCGCTGTTCGGTACAACTCGGTCCGCGGATGTATAGGCACGTGCCACGTCCTTCCCAATGTGGATGCCAACGCGTCATTGCTGCGCAATGGTCAGTCAACTTACGCGTGGAGCGTTTGCGTACGCTTCAATCCTTGCGCGTCCCGGCCTATCCTCAGCCGCTTCCCGAATGGTAACGCGCCGTCCGCTAGGCCACGAACGTGAACCGCTTTCCACGCACGGTTCCCAATCCCAATCCGCCCACAACTGCTTTTCCCAACTGGGCCTGAAAAAATCCTGCTGCCCATCTGGTGATCTATGATGAACTTGCACGACAATTGTTGTGAATGGTTGCTGGAGGGATTGACGGTGAAGGCAGTGGTCATGGCCGGCGGCGAAGGATCACGGTTGAGGCCCCTGACCATCGGGCGACCAAAGCCAATGGTTCCAATCGTCAACGCGCCAGTCATGGAGCACATCCTTGGGCTCCTCAAACGACATGGCATCACCGACGTCGTTGTGACCCTCCAGTACATGTCGAACACGATTCAGGACTATTTCGGCGATGGGTCGGAGTTCGGGATGGTGATCCATTACACGGTGGAAGAGACGCCTCTCGGCACCGCCGGCAGCGTCAAGAACGCCGAACACCTTCTGGACGAGCCGTTCATTGTGATTTCCGGCGACGCCTTGACAGACTTCGATCTTGAGAAGGTCATCTCCTTTCACCGCGAACGCGAAGCAATGGCGACTTTGACGCTCTACCAAGTGCCAAATCCCTTGGAGTATGGCGTCGTCATCCTAGACGAGGAACATCGGGTCACTCGGTTTCTTGAAAAGCCAAGTTGGGGCGAAGTCTTCTCGGACACAGTCAATACTGGCATTTACGTCCTCGACCCCGGCATCTTCAAGTACGTCCCGTCCGGCAAGTCCGTCGACTGGAGCAACGACGTCTTTCCGCAACTCCTCGAGAACAGTGACCCCATGTTTGGGTACGTTGCTTCTGGCTACTGGTGCGACGTCGGTTCCCTGCAGGAATATGTCCGGGCAAATGCAGACATGCTCCAGGAGCTCGTGAGCCTCCCGTTGCCCGGAGAGATTTCGTCTGGCCGGATCTGGAGGTCGAATCAGGACGGCGAACCAGATGCGGTGATCCACCCGACGGCACGCGTATATGGCCCGGTCTTTCTTGGCAAAGGAGTCGAGGTGCGTGCCGGCGCAGTGATCCACGGTCCAACTGTCATCGGTGACTACACGGTCGTCGAAGAGCGCGCCACCATCGACCGTAGCGTGATCTGGACGAACGGATACATTGGCGATGGGGCAGACCTCAATGGTGCTCTAATCGGCAAGCAGGTGAGCCTGAAGTCCGGAACAGTGGTGTTCGAGGGCGCGGTAATCGGAGACAACTGCACGATTGGTGAAGGTGCAGTTGTCCGCCCTAACGTGAAACTGTGGCCCAACAAGGAAGTCGACCCGGGCGCGACGGTTGCTTCAAGCCTGATTTGGGGAAACCAGGCGAGAAGGTCCATTTTCACGGCGACGGGAGTAAGCGGCCTGGCAAACGTGGAGATGGTTCCAGAGTTTGCTGCAAGGGTCGGGGCGGCGTACGGGTCAACTCTCCCGCGAGGCTCGCGCGTCACGGTCAATCGAGACCGGAGCCGCGCCGCACGGATGATCAAGCGAGCAATCATCGCCGGCCTGCCGTCCGCAGGCATAGATGTGCTCGACATCGGCGACGTTCCAGTGCCTGTGGCTCGCTTTGAAACTCGGGCAAGCGGTGCCACGGGCGGAATTCACGTGCGCTTGTCGCCTGCGGACTGGCGCCAGATTGAACTCTCATTGCTGGACGGGCGTGGCCTGAACATCGACAAGAATGGCCAGAGGCGAATTGAGACAAGCTTTTTTCGTGAGGATTTCCGGCGGGTACCGGTGACGGAAATCGGTGCGATATCCGTGGTCGGGGACGTCGTGGCGCGACGGTACGAGGATGCCTTTGTCAACCACTGCGACAAGTCTGCGATCACAACAGCGCACGGACGCGCCGTGATCGACTACGGGTTTGGCAGCACCTCCACCATTCTGCCCACACTCCTGGGACGTATCGGGGCAGAGACGATTACGGTCAACGCCGCCACCGGACAGGCATTCGGGCGGCGCACCGCCACCCAATACGACCAAGACCTCCGCCACCTCAGTGCGATATGCCGAGCCATCGGGGCACAAGCCGGTGCGATGATGGACAACGACGGCACCCGGATTGACCTCATTGATGACAGGGGTGTCGTCCTGTCTCCGATGACCGCACTGGCGGTCATCGCAGTTCTTGCGTGGCGTGCGCACCCGGGGGCCGTTGTCGGCGTGCCTGCGAGTGCTCCGCTCGTATTCGTCGCGCTGGCCAGCCGAAATGGTGGCGCCGGCCGGCGAATTGCCCCGAACGCTCGCGCATTGATGCAAGCCGCACAAGACGCGTTCATTCAGCACCGTGTGCTGACGCCAACGTCTCCGGAGACCCATACCCCTGGAACTGGAGAGAAACCGCTCATCCTCGTCGGAAACGGGGAAGGCAGCTATGTCTTCCCGGACTTCCACCCGGGGTTCGATGGAATGATGGCAGTCGCCCGAATTCTCCAGTTCCTTAGTGTCGACAGCACGTCACTCTCGGATGTCGCCATAAACATCCCAACCGCCCATCTCGGACGCCAGACGGTCCCATGCCCATGGGATGCCACTGGACGGGTGATGCGGGTGATGCACGAACAAGCGAGCCGATTTGGTGACAGTGGTGCTGCTTCCGAAGGGGTCAGATTCGACTTTGGCGCGGAATGGGTCCTCGTACTGCCGGATGCCGACCTTCCCCTATTCCACGTGCATGCCGAAGGCCAATCTCCTGAAGCCGCTCAAGCACTTGTAGCCAAGCACGCCGAGATGATCCGCCGAATTGTCACCTGATCGCCAAGAACCGACATCAAAACCATCCGGGTCACACGGGATCGGACCATCGGCCTCAGCCGAAGTAATTCGACCGGCGGCGCGCTGGTCCAGGCTTTGGCGGTTCGTACGTCGCGCAATCGCCCTTGCGTTACTGCGTGCCGCTCGCGACCCGGGAGCTGCCGTTGAGCACTCTCCGGGACTCGTAATCATCCAGCTTGATGGACTTGGTCACGGAAACTTCCAGAAGGCGGTCGCACGGGGCTACCTTCCATTCCTGTCAGGCCTCATTGCATCGGGGAGCCACTTGATGCACCGTTGGCGGTGCGGCCTACCGGCCGACACGCCTCCAGTCCAAGCCGGGATCATGTGGGGTGATGCAGATGGAATTCCCGGGTTTTACTGGTGGGATCGCGAATCCTCCCGGAGGATCGCAAGTAGCAACCCCGCTCACATGCGTGCATTTGAAGGCCGAATCGCCTCCAGGCACCCTACGAACGGTCTCCTGAATGGTGGCAGCAGCTATTCAAACACCATGTCCGGTGGCGCAAGGCATCGGATCCTCACCATCGCGGGGTCGGACCCGCGATGGTTTGCTCCGGGTCAAGGAATGGTCCGAGCGCTTGCGCTGGTCGCACTAAACCCCGGCAGGACCATCCGGTTTATCGGTGACGCATTCTGGGAAGTACTGCAAGAGGCAGAGGATCGCGTCTGGGTAACCCTAAACCGGCGTCCAAGGCTATTCGAGGGGATGTTTCCACTGGTTCGTGTGCTGTTCAATGTCCTCGCCCGTGACGTGATCACAGCGGGCACCCGTCTCGATATGCTGAGATCCGTTCCAATAATTTACACCTGCTATATCGGCTATGACGTGGTGGGGCATCACTCAGGCCCACTGTCGCGGAACAGCCTCCGGACACTCAAGGGCATTGACCGATCAATCAAGGCCCTCGTCGAAACCGGTAACAGCACACCTCGTCCGTACCGGTTCGTCATCCTTTCAGATCACGGAATGTCACCGGCCGTTCCCGTCGCCGAAGCCTTTGCCACCGACTTTGATCAGTGGTGCCACGATCAGTGGCAGGAAAGATCCGTCACCTCAGTGCCCCCGAGCTCGACAGACCGCGAACGCTTCGGGAGGGTCGAAAGTTCACGCACGCCGTCCGGTCAGACGCCTCGTCTCGGGACAACATGGCTGCGAACCTGGGGACGGATTGGTGCATGGGCACTTGAACTCGGGACGTCTGGGGCGATCCGTCTGGGCGAACGCATCCTTGACGAGCATTCACCTTCGCGCGACCAAGGGATTGTGGTGATTTCGTGCGGGCCACTCGCCCAAATCTGGCTGCGGAGTGCTACCGAGCCAGTTCATCGCCACGTGATTGAAGCACGTTGTGCCGGCTTTGTGGATGCGGTCCTGAACCATCCCGCGGTTGACTTCGTGATGGTCAGATCAGATGACCGCCTGCAGGTCATCGGCCGAAATGGTGAAGTAACCCTTAGACCGCTCACCGCCGTTCCTGATCACAGCCAGCCGATGCCGAACGTGGTGGAACAAGTCATCGGAACCAATCCCCTCGCACACCTTGACGAACCCGAGGTTTCCGCGGTCCAGCTCGCACGGCTCGGTGCGATGAATGCGACCGGTGATGTCATCTGCTTCGGAGCATCACTCGTGCCGGCATCACCAAAAGGCTCGGTCCCCGGATCACTTAGACAGGCGCACTTCTGGAGTTTTGAACGCCAACTGGGGACGCATGCCACCCTCAGCGGAGACCAAGCGTATCCATTTCTCATCACACCCAGCGACCTGGAAGTCAATGTGAGCAACGTCATCGAAGCTTCACAACTCCATGATGTCCTCGTTGCACTTGCTCCCGGGAGAGCCGGACGGTTGAAGCGGGAGGCAGACCGCATTGACGAACGTGGCGCCACTTGCTAGCCGGACCAGGTCTCCGTGGCGCCGATTTCGAATGGGGTGGGTACCATGGATGGACGACCATTTCAGGCACCGTTCGGGGAGATGCCAGACGCGTGTGGCGGAGTTGAACCAGATGGATGCGACATTTCACGCACAAGTCGCCGACTTGCTCGACCTGCCCGAACTCGGTGAAAGCCAAACGCGGCGACACCACTTCACATTTACTGAGTACGACCACGTCGTGGCAGTCGGAAACTTGGCCTTCAAAATCGGGCGGCACCTGAAATGTGACGCACGGGCGTGCGCTCGGGCAGGCCTGCTGCACGATGTTGGGGCCCACTGGTTCGACACGCGGGCGCCGGTGGCACTGGCGCGGCGCCTCGCCGAATCGGATGGTGTTTGCCACGCCATACAGGCACACACGATCATGCCCGTGCCTCCGCGGACGATTGAGGCGGTAGTCGTCATCATTGCGGACTTCCTTACCACCGTCAGTGAATGTGGCCGGGCACTGCGAACGATCCCAAACGCGTTTCGATCGCAGCTCCGGCCCCGCGATGGCGAAGTATCGGCGGCGTAGGTAGCAACGAATTTGGGCGACGAACGCCCTGTCGCAGAAACTGACAACACCTGGACCGACGTTCTTCAACGTGACCCGCTTAAGGAGAAACAATGTCAGGACAAGCATCAGTATCGTGGAAAACCGGGACAGAACTCGTTGACGAGATCCGTGCGACCCAAGTCCAGCTGGGCACGCTCGCGTTCTGGCACCTCGGGCAAGCGTCATGGATTGTCAAATCCCCTACAGAGACCGTTGCTTTCGACCCATTTCTCCAGCCGTCGTCAGGCCAGCTGCAACGCACATTCGAACCGCCCCTCCATCCGTCAATGCTGGACTTCATCGACGCCGTTTTTTGCAGTCACGATCATCTGGATCACCTTGATCCGTTTGCAGTCGAAGGGATTGCGAAGGCATCCCCGGGATCCGTCTTCGTGGTACCGGAGTCTGCAGTCGCCGAAGCCGTGGGTCTCGTCGGCAACCACACCCGAGTGATTACGGGACAAGTGGACTCGACTGTGAAAGTTGGGTCCATCTCGGTCCATACCGTGCCGGCAGCTCATGGAACCGGAAGAGACCCTGTCGCCGAATGTGTTTGGGAAGCCGATCCAATCGTGGGATGGCGCTTTGTTGGGTTCGTCGTGGACATCGGAGGTACCCGTGTCTACCACGCGGGAGACACGTCCATTTACCCGGGAATGGTCGAAAGGCTCCAGAACCTCGAGATAGACGTCGCACTGTTACCGATCAATGGGCGTGACTGGTTCCGAGAGCGACACGGAATTATCGGAAACATGGACGAACGCGAGGCCGCCTATCTGGCCAACGCCATTGGTGCAAAGGTTCTGATACCGATGCACTACGACATGTTTGCAGGAAATCCAGGGTCACCGGGACGGCTTGCCGACTTGTGCGCAAAGGAGTTCCCGACGCAGACCATCGTGATTCCCGGACGTTGCCGGAGATGGGTATACCACCCGTAGGAGCTAAGCCGTCCTCCAAGAAGAAGTAGTCGCCGAAGCGCCCGGTGACACTGCTATCTTGGTGGACGGGGACGTCGCATCGGCCCGCCAGGCCTGGGTGCATCGTTCGGGCCCGCATTGCGGCCTCCGGTCCCTGCTTCACGCCCAGGCAGCGCCGTGCTGTTGGCATCCCTTCCCAGTGCGCGGTAGGTGCCTCCACGGGTAGACGATGCCGCGGCCTGGAACCAGCGCCCCCGGGTAGCACGGGCCTCTCGACGCGCCGCCTCAGCCTGGCGTGCCAATTCTTCCGGAGATTTGCCAAGGGACCGGAAATTGTTGTTGGCGCCGGAAGCCATGCCACCGGTCGCAGGAGGAACCCGATCTCCGGGACGCCCTCCCCCCAATCGGCCGGGGCCACCAAGCATCGATGTCGTTGCCGGACGTGGCCCCTGCCCCTGTCCCGGCCTTGTCACGGGGCGACCGGCAGGATCTCGGCTCGGGCCTTGGGAGCCAACCCTGCCCTGAGGACGCGGGCCCTGAAATCCCGGCCGAGGCCCACCTGCCGGACCACGCTGACCGTTCGCCTGGTCACGCGGAGCTGAAACCTCCGGCGCGCCCCGGCGGGGCCCGCCGCGCCGATGCCTGCGCCTTCCAAATTCATCAGCGACGCCCTCACTCACTGGTTCCGGATCAGGAATCGCGTGCGCTTCCACCTCGAGAAGTGGCTCCGGATCGGCCACCACCTGACCTCCGCTCTTTGTCCCGTCAGGGCCGGTCACGCCAACTTCTTCACTCGGCGCATCGCTCAACTGGATGTCCGGGACACTGAGTGTGACCTCGGCTGATTTCGCGACTACGGCAGTCGCTCTTCGCCGGACAGTCTTCGGACGGGTCGGGACCAACGCTTCTGCTCCTGCATCATCTGTCACTAGGTCACTCCCGGTCGATACACGGCGTCGCACGACGCAACGGATGCTGTTCGACCAAACCACCACGAGAAAAGCCGAGTGCTCCACACAGACGTGGACGTCAAACCCGTGCCGAAGACGAACGTGACCAGATGTGGTCTGCGGACGCTGTGGAATTGGGCATTCCATAACCGCGTCCGGCGCTCGTCAGGCTAAGTGTAACGTGCGCGACACCGCCATCAAGTCACCCCGCTGTGGCTATCATTCGTTAGACCGTTACAACTTTGATCAATCGATATGCGAGTGATCCTGCTCGTGTTCCAACGCCAAAGACGAGAAGAACGATGAACCGCGATACAAACATGACACCACGAGGCCGACCCGGACGAATGCTTGCCGGCGGAGCCGCAGCCGTGCTCGCGCTTGCAATGGGCGCCCAGTCGATCACATCAGTCTTCGCAGACCAGCCATTTCCTACGGCCCAGTGGTCACAGTTCAAGGGAGACTCAACACACCAAGGCACGACCACACTGAACGCTCCGCAGAACCCAGGCATCCTTTGGACGTCCGGCCAAGGTGCAGCAATCGTGAGCGGTCCGGTCATTGCGACAGACGGCACCGTGATCGTTGCCACCGATAACGGGCGCATCCGGGCAATCCGACCTGACGGGCAGGAGCGGTGGACACGGGAAATTTCCGGCGTGTCGTTCTTCACGCACCCGTTCATCAACCAGCGAGGGCTAGTGGTCTTTGGAGGCTCTGACGGCAGCATCCGCGCCTTCAAGACCGACACTGGTGAGGAAATCTGGAAGTTCCCCACCAACGACGACCTCTCTAAGGTCACAACGTATTCGACCGGGAGTTCCGCCGCGCGCGGTGCACCAGTTTCGTCGAAGACCTACGGTCGCACGTTGGTGGCGTTCGACGGCGGTGCGGTCTTTGAGATCAATGAAGACGGCGCCTACCAGGGCGTCCGCATGGCCGAGGACTCCGTCCGGGCATCCCCAATGATCACTCCGAATACCTTGATCGTCTGGGCCTCAACCAACAAGAAGGTGTACTCCGGAAGTTCGTCCGGCGGGGATCGGTGGGTTGCAACCCTTGACGCGCCGATCAACTCCGGCCCGGTTGCCGGCCCGGACAGCACGGTCTATGTGTGCACCGACGCCGGATCGCTTTACGCCATCGAACCGGATAAGGGCGTTATCAAGTGGCGTGTCGGTGTCTCAGGCGGCCCCATCAAGAGCACCCCGTCAATGGGTGCCGATGGCGTGCTTTACATCGGCGCAGATGACGGCAAGTTGTATGCCGTCGACACGAAGAGCGGTGGCACCATCAAGTGGAGCTATCCGACTGGGGCACCAGTTACGTCGTCTCCCTTGATCTCTGCAAATGGATTGATCTACTTCGGGTCGAACGACAGCAACCTCTACGTCCTCAACCTCAACGGGCAACTCGTAAAGGCAATCAAGACCGAAAAAGGCATCGACCAGTCATCGCCCGCCATCGGTAGCGACGGCACCGTCTACATCGGGTCCAAGGACGGGCGCCTATACGCAATCAAGCAGGACGGTCCCGTGGTCACTCCGACGTCCGTTGCTCCTCCCACGCCGGTGGCGACGCCAGTTCCTCCGATGCCAACCCCCTTGCCGAACCCCACCGATCCGGTTGCCGAGAAGCCCGGGGCAACCTTTTTCAAGGAGACCGGCCACAACGTTCAGGGCGCATTCCTCATCTTCTTCAACAAGTACGGCGGACTTGAGCAGTTCGGCTTTCCGCGCACCGAAGAAATAACTGAGGACGGCAAATTGGTCCAGTACTTCCAGCGCGCACGCTTCGAGTACTTCCCGCAATTTCAAGGCACTCAGTATGACGTCCAGCTTCAACTCCTCGGTGACGTCTTGACAGTCCCGCGCCGACCATTCCCGACATCGCAAGCCGTGGACAGTGGGCCTGCAGTCCGTTATTTCCCCGAAGTCCAGCACACCGTGCGTGACGTGTTCCTGAACTATTTCAATGAGAAGGGTGCGCTGGAACGCTTCGGCTACCCAATCTCCGAAGAGATGCAGGAAACAAACAACGACGGGACAGGCCGCACATACACCGTGCAGTACTTCCAGCGCGCGCGTCTGGAGCATCACCCTGAATTGGCCGGTTCTCCCTATGAGATCCAGCTCGGGCTCCTCGGCGATCAAGTCCTGCGTGAGCGTGGCCTGTTGAAGTAAAGCGCGACCCAGATCTCTACAAGGCCCGCGTTGTTCTGCTTCCGCGCAACTTTGCGGGCTTACTGCTCCCCTTGGGTTATCCGTTCTCCAACGTTTGCCTCGTGCTTACTGGCAGGAACACCCTGACGACTTCCGGCATGTTCGGCGCCGAATTTCGAACGGCCGGGCACTGCGTTCTTGGGGTTGGACAACTGCATCAGTCCCTGAGCAGCTCCACGCGGGCAACCAAACAATCTCACGCCTCAGATCTGACCCGCATCTGTCTCACAGGGACCGTCAAGCCATTATGTTCGGGTCAGGTCAAGTCCCCATGTTCGCGACGTCGATGAACGTCGACGCGAAGGCGAGTCCCATCGCCTTCGCGTTGAAGCGGTCATGGAAGGACGCCCTGGAACGCCTGGAAGCCTCCTGACGGAAGGCGCCATCGTTTGCCAATCGTTCCAGCCGGTCCGCAATGGCACCCGAGTCATTCGCGGGATACGCGAGTGCGCCAAGGCCGGACGCGCGGAGTACTTCCCCTGAACCCCCCTGGTCTGGGGCAACGATTGGCAGACCGCATGCCATTGCCTCGCTGAGTACCAGTCCGAATGGTTCGGAACGAATGAAGGTGGCAAGAAAGGCATCCGCCCCACGAAGGAACGCCGCTTTAGCTCGGGAAGTTTTCGCCGACGTGACGACGAAAACACGGTCCTCAAGGTCGAGCCATCTGACTTTCTGGCGTATCAAAGCCCCCAACGTCGACCCTGGCATCTCTTGGCCCACCAGCCAAAGGACCGCAGTGATGCCCCGGTCCCGAAGACACGCCATCGCGTGCAGAGCAAGGTCTGGCCCCTTCTCCACGTCAATTCGCGAGAGCCACACCACGGTGAATGACGTGTCGCCGTCGTCACGACCATTCGCGCGGCCTGACGCGAGACCCGTCGCTCGCAAATGGCTGGCTACCCAAGCCCGCGCTTCGGTGACCGGCATCTGCCAGTCGGGATCATCACCAACCCCATAGGGAACCACTTCGGTACGGAGTGGGCCGCCAATACGGTCCCAGATGGGCACAAGATTGTCAGCGATATTCGCCTCCGAGGCGGATACCACCAATGAGATGCGGTCACGAACCCTTCGGATCGCAGGCAACAGAGGAACACCTCTCCGCCAAACCAACTCGAACCCCTGTGCCGCTGCCACAAGCGGTGATCTTCGAACCGGAAGTTTGCCTATGAGCGGGACGAGTGACAAGTCGCATGCGTATTCAACATCCGGATCAAAAGACTCCCTGATGCGAATGATCTGTGCGATGCCGTCAGGATCCGTCTCTAACAGGAGGCGCGACAGGAATGCAGCCTCATGACTAGTAGTATTGAAACTGCCTGTGAGAGCATTCACAACCTCGGATATGCGTCTGACAAATTGAGAACCATGCCCGCCAGGCTTGTCGGGAAAGGCAATCCGAAGCAACCGCTCAATGACGGGATCGGCGCACCATCGGATAATGCGAGGCAGAGCAAAGAGATAGTTGCCCGCTGGTGCAACAGTGTGGTAGCCAAACTCGAAGGGCCGGAACCGCACGGTACCTCCACGTATTGGGATCCGTCTAGGGAGAGCAACATGTGGACCGACAT
>BJHB01000066.1:0-11426 GCA_014191415.1 Chloroflexota bacterium | reverse complement strand
CCCTTGCGATTGCCAACAGTCCCAACATCGGCGTCTGCCTGTGTGCGGGTTGCTGGCTGGAGGGTGGCCCAGACATGGGCGCCACGGTTGAAGAGGCGATTGCCCACTTCGCGGCCGAAGGCAAACTGTTCAAGGTCCACTTCCGAAACGTGGACAAGCCGTTGCCGCACTTTGTCGAGACGTTCGTCGACGATGGGTACGCCGACATGTTCAGCATCATGAAGGCGTTGGCAACTGCCAAGTTCGACGGCGTTGCAATTCCTGACCATATCCCGGCGATGGCCGGGGGACCACGCGTTGGAACAGCCTTCACGATTGGCTACATGAAGGCGCTCCTGGACCGCGCAAACGCCGAACTCGGGCACCACTGACCGTAGGTCGCGTCGGCGAATATCTCAGAACAAAGAAGGGGCGGTACCACTTGGCACCGCCCCTACCGATTCCCGATTTGCTGCTTTGTCAGGCTGGACCGCGGCGAGGCGGGACTGCAGATTGGTGTGCCGGGCGGCTGCCGCTGTGAACGACCTCATTGAAAATGATGTCGCCGTTCTTGATCTTGATGTTGAACCCACACTCCGGCGAAGTACAGACCCACGCCTTGTAGAGCACGGACGCGCCGTGGCTGCTGAAATCCGAAAGCGGAACCAAGTTCCCCCGACTGCACTGCTGGCAAATCGGAAAACTAACAGGAGCGTTCATCAGTGGAGTCCCTCCATCTTCACCCCAAATCGGTGAGCGGCGCATGCGCCGCATCACGAGCCCCAACCCCCCACGCGGGACGGGCCGCCACCAACCGGGTTGCGCCTCAACTACCGTGGCTCTCCAACCACGCGGTCACTCACCGCGCGTCTGGCAAACCCGGCGCCATTCCTTCTCCAATGATGTCTCGTGGACCCGGTCATGACTCTCCTTCATGACCAAGGCACTCGTCAGGACACGCACGCCGACGCGGACTACCCTGCCGGGACAACCGTTTGAGAGTACCTGTCACGGCCGACTTGTGCAACGCGCACTAACGGTTTACAAACATGAACCGGCTACCCTGCCGACAGCCTGAACCGACCCGGCCATACAGACCCGAAAGGCGATGAAACGCATGCAACTTCCACGCTACTTCGATCTCACTGGCCAATCCGCGCTAGTGACTGGCGGCGGGACGCACCTCGGGCGCGCAATGGCGACCGCTCTGGGCGAACTCGGTGCGCACGTCCACATCGCAGGCAGACGCCTCGACGTGTGCGAAGCAACTGCCGAGACCATGCGAGATGCTGGCCTGGACGCGCATGCCCACTGCGTCGACATCACAGCCGACGGCGAGATCGATGCGGCGATTGACGCGATCGCCTCGCGACATGGTCGGTTCGACATCCTTGTCGCGAATGCCGGAGGCTCGTTCACCCGCTCGTACATGCCCAATGCATCCATCGAAGAGTTCCGGCGCACGCTTGACCTGAATGTGACCGGGCTGTTCAGGTGCGCACAGGCGGCCTCCCGACACATGATCCCGGCCGGGCGGGGCAAGATCATCACCATCGGTTCGATCCACGGCCAACTCACAGCCGACCTACGGCTATACGAAGGGCTTGAGTTCTGGCGCTCTGGTCCGCCGTACCATGCCGCCAAGGGCGCAGTCGTAAACCTGACCCGGTCGTTAGCCGCCGAGCTCGGGCGACACAACATCCAGGTGAATTGCATCAGTCCGGGCCAGATACCGCAGGCAACCTCGGATCCGGTATTTGTGGAACGTTGCCGGGTCAACAACCCCCTGCAACGCACCGGACAGGCGGACGATCTCAAGGGTGCCGTCGCACTCCTAGCATCACCGGCTTCCGACTGGATCACCGGGCACAACCTGCTTGTCGATGGCGGATGGAGCATCTGGTGACAGGGCAAACCCAAGACTGCGCGTATCCTAGTTCCGAACGTTCCGTCAAGAGGAGAACCGACCGTGGCTGACCGGGGTGTCGTCTACATCGTCTGGGGGGAGAAGATCCAACCCATCCTGCAGCGTTCGATTGCGTCGGTAAACAGACTCCACCCGGAGCTGCCGATTCACGTAGAGACCATTGCGCCGGACAGCACGCTTCTCGACAAGGCCAGGATGCACAGGCTTACGCCGTTCGAAGAGACGGTCTTCCTTGACAGCGACACGGTTGTCCTGGGTCGTCTTGACTACGGGTTCGACATGGCGGCCCGCCACGGTCTGGCACTTTCGATCTGCGAGTGCCCGTGGGGCCGGCGGTACGGTGGCCTCGAGGGTGACATCGTGGAATACAACACCGGTGTGCTCTTCTTCACTGAGAAAGCGCATCCGGTCTTCGATGCCTGGGAAGCCTGTGCCCGTGAAATAGATTCGTCGATCCTCTTTTATCAGGGGACGCGGCTCGTGCGCATGCCATTCAATGACCAGGCGGGTTTTGCGAAGGCCGTTGACGATACGGGCTTCAACCCCTTTGTCCTGCCGTTCAACTGGAACTTCAGGCCGTTGTGGCACCGGTCATTCTTCGGCCCCGTCAAGATCTGGCACGACTATTCCGATCCACCGGCACATGTCACTCAATGGTCACTCAACCAAAGTGACCCGGGAGCGATCATCCAGTACGCAGACCTCGGCCCGCGCCCAGACGGGCAGTAGCGTTTGCCGGGACCGCCAAATTACTGGCCCGTCAGTTGGGCGAACGACGGACCAAATGATGATTCATGCGCGTCCGGAGTTGTGGACGGATTCAAGTAACGCTCGTCCTTGAATAGCACCGTTGTGCAGCCCCGAAACAGATACCCAGGCAAAAGCCCCCAGAAGTCGATCCGCCTCCATCCCAAGGCCGCGAATATTTCAATCGCGACGGCGCAGGCTTGACGGTCACTGTTTTCGACAATAACGAGCCCCGTGTCGCGAACGTGCCCGAGCGTCGCCTTTGCACATCCGTCGAGGTCCTCACCGCCAAGCACTGCGACATCGAACGGACCATCAATCCCGACTGACCCTGAGTAGTCGCGCCCAACTGGAATGCGTGCGATTGTGACGTTCGGGCCATAGGTCAATTCAGGTCCCTGTGTTTCGGTCACCACACGGACAGCATTGACACGGCCGGCCCACCAAGGCGCCACGGAAGGATCCCCCCATACGTGGACGCGCCATGCCGAACGCAAGTGGGTCTCGACAAACTCGGTGGCAGAGTGCGTGAACGACGGTATGGGCCGACCCGCGCCGTCGACCGGCGTACCTTGGACGAGGGAACCGACCCAACCGGTCGAGACCAATCCATTCATCGACGCCGGCAGGTGGACATTTACTGAACCCCAATCGAACTCGGCGACGATCTGATGTGCCCGAACAACTGGCGGGACGCCATCGGCGTCGGTTGAGTCATCTGCGCTGTCGCGTGTCTCGGCATCCACCAACCCCATCTCGACGGGCCTCACCTGGAGGGTGTTCGTCACAACCTCAGGAGCCACTGGAACGGAAGCTGTTGGCTCAGTCCGGCGGGTGTAAAGCCACGGTACGTCCCGGTCGGCGACCCAGCCAAGTTGTGCCAGGAATGCAAGCCTCGCACCGGAAATTGGCTGTCCGTCGTTCACGACCGCAATGTGCCCGTGCTCAAGGCGGATGATCCGGTTCATGACATCAAGGTTTGACAAGTCGTCAAACCCAGCGACAACGAGATCCCACTTCTCTTCGAGCACGGCGTCCAGATCAACAGCATGGACTTGATCTGCGACGCCAAGTACACGCAATTTCTCCCAGGCTTGCGGCGCTTGATCCGGGAAACCGGCAAACGCGCGATGCAGGCGGGAAAGGTCTGCGGAATCGGCGACAGTTACGGGGTCAACGCCTCCGAAGTACAGGACACGCACGCCCGACCGGACGCGCACCTGTTCCTGCAACCACTCGTACACGCGCATCCGCTCGATCAGCGCGGATCGCGGAACCGGGCCAGCCTTGATGGCGTGCGCGACGCGCGGTTCGTAGTCTAGGAGCCGGATGAGTTCATCGGACCGGCCGTTGACGTGATCCCAGAATTGACGCACCCTGATTTCCGGCAGGTGTTTCGCGACATACGCCTCGATTCCACGCCGGGCAATCTCCACCGCTTCGCGAGGGTGGGACAGTGCCCACTTAACCTGCGAGACAAGTTCGTCGTCGTCGTCATAACCCAGGAAGTGTTCGCCCTCCGTGAAGAGTGATCGAAGCCCGCCTTGCGCTTCAAGACGGTCTGTCACAAGGCAGCCTCCGGCACTCAGTACCTCAAATATGCGCGCGTTGGTATCACCGTTCAAGGTGAGATTGAGGCTGACCAGCGACCGTGCGTACAGGCGAGATGCAATAGAACTGGGCACAATGATCTGTCGCGCATCGACTCCGGACCGACGCAACCGGGTAATGGCCTCAAGCCGTCTGGGATGCCACCTTCCAACCTGTCCTACAAATACCGGCTGAACGTTGCGACCCTCAGCAGATATAAATGGTTGCGAATAGTGGCGTACATCGGGCGATGGCCACCAACCGACACCCGCGCTATTTGCGGTTGGCACCCAGTGCGCATGATGGGGAGTGTTAGCACACAGGATGAAATCAAACTCTTCTTGGTCAACGTATGAGTGAAGAGATTGCAATGGAGTAGGACCGTGGTGGGTATCTCCAATTAACAGAACCTTAGGGCAGTCAAACCGGTGCAAGCCTCGCGGTACCACCGTCTTGAATGATGTCAAAACGACCACAACGAAATGGGGACGCGCATCCTTCAATGAGCTAATCAAACCCCTGACGTCGAATTGATCACCTGGGGTTTTGATTGTCCGCCCCGCTGGGCCGATATCAGAGTCTTGCCATAATGGCCCTGCTGTAATCTGATAATCGCCAACCCGCAGCGGGGGCAGGTAGTTCGGTTCCGCAGGCGTGATCGTGAGAACTCGCCACGGGTTGGAGGGACGCTCATCATTCATGGGGTATATTGCGCTTGGATTTGACGCATTTGTGACCTGCCCATTTGACTATTCCAGCGGTACAATAATATAGGTTGTCAATAGCATAATGAATGAAAATCATTCGCAGATTCTGCTCGATTCTGCTGTAGCCGCCCTTAATTCCGGAGACTCAGTGCTGGGCGCAAGTTATCTATATGATTTGTGGAAACATGAGCCTTCGATATTGAAATCTAACGCGATTCGAATCTCTCACTTACTTACTATCGGCGGATATTGGGATGCTATTACTAGTTTGCTGCCGAAAGGCACAAATTCATTAGTTGAGACTGGATGGCTCAATTCATTGACAACAAGCCGCCCGGTAAACGCCGCCAATCAGCCGATTCCATGGTACACGTATCCGTCCATCGAGTTTATTGAGCCAAAAGTAAAGCGTGAGTGGAATGTTTTTGAATGGGGTAGTGGCAACTCAACTCTTTGGTGGTCACAGAGGGTCAATCGTGTAATTTCAGTCGATCATGATCCGGAATGGTTTCGATCCATTTCCAACCAAATGCCAGACAATGTAAGTATTAAACTTATCACTGATAAAAATTCCTATGTTCAGGCTCTTGAGCAATCAGTTAGCGAGATAAATGGGGCTTTACTCGATGTAGTTGTGATCGATGGCGAATGGAGAAATGAATGCGCAAAGCAGGCGATAAATTTCCTGTCTCCCGAAGGAGTTATCATCTTTGATAATACTGATCGAATAATGTTTCGCGAAGGAACGGCCCATCTTGACACGTGCGGTCTTTTTCGAATCGACTTCTATGGGATGATTGCATCGTACCTCTATAAAAATTGCACTTCGGTTTTTATGAATACTCCAGCGTTTTTGCGGTCTGGTGCACTTCCCTCAGACCATCGGACCTCACTGGGGCCAACTTGTTCTCAGGCTCTAGGTGAGTGATTGTCAAGCATCAATATTATAGTATTTTGCAAACTTTTTTTAAAGTTGATAAAAAATACATTTTATTGGTAATGCAATATATTTTACGTAATTTATCGTATCATTAAGATAGTCTGGGCCACTTATTAAAGCTAACAGTTGAGGCGCTGAGCGAGCAGGTAAGTGCAGGGTTCTGGAATTTCCTTCTGCTTCCCTAGAGTCGCGTACAGAACCCACACCAAAACGCCACTCGCTTTAGCGCCATTGACGCTTCCTGTTGCTGCCATCTGGAAAAGCAGTCATCAGTATTGGCGTGTTCGTCGCTATCGCGGTACCTTCTTAGTTTGGGTCAACGCACGACCACGACCCTAGCCTGGGGATCATTCTCCACATCACCAGAAAATTCGGTGCCGGAAACCGCTTCATTACATCTTGACCCTAGGACTGCAGTTCCGTCATTCCTGATGGCAAACCGCGACCCACTGCCTTCAACCCTGCTACCCTCGCATCCGTGCCTGCCCCCAAACCACGCGCTCCCTCATTGCTGCGCCACCGTGACTTCCTCTTGCTCTAATCCGGCCAGGGCATCTCCCAGTTCGGCTCGCTCGTCGGAAAGTCCGCCATTGACTTCGCGGCAATCGCCACCTTGGGTGCCACGCCGTATCAAGTCGCAACACTAGGAACTGTCGGCCACATCGCCGGAACCGTCGGGGCTGCAATCGCCTCCAGCATAGCGGACCGCCTCCCACGTCGTCCCGTCATGATCGCCTCCGACCTGAGACGCGCGCTCCTCACCTTCGCCGTCCCCGCGCTCGCCATCGCCGGTGGCTTGACGTTCACACACCTGCTCATTGTTGCGACCCTCATCGGGGTCCTGACGGTGATCTTCGAGGTGTCAGCGAGTGCTTACCTTCCCACCGTTGTCTCCCCGGACGAAATTGTTGACGCGAACGCGAAGATCTCGGCGTCAGGTGCCGTTGCCGAAGTTGCAGGTTTCGGGATCGCGGGTTGGCTCGTCCAGTGGCTCACCGCTCCGATTGCGGTCGCAGTCGATGGGATTTCATTCATCGCATCTGCCGTATCGCTGTGGCAAATCCGCGCGCCTGAGCCCCGACGGTCTAACTCGTTGATGGCCAGCCCCCATTCCCGACAACCGCTTGTGCAACAGGTACGTGCCGCATGGAAACACGCCATGTCCGAAGCTCGCATCGGACTTCGCACGATTGGTGACAACCCGGTGCTGCGCGCTCAGTTCGTTGTGTTCATTGTTGACGGTGCAGCCGGTGGGATCGCCAACGTGACCATCGTTCTCTACATGATCCGGGGGATTGGATTTGAACCCGGGGTCCTCACGATGATCTGGGCCATCGGAGGCATCACGTCATTCGCCAGCGCTCTCATGGTGCCCCGGATTGTCGCTCGTTTCGGAGCCGGACGAACCATGTCCACGGGTCTCTTCACGACCGGTGTGGGGACACTTCTCATCCCTCTGGCAACCGGTCCTACGCTAGCCGGCGCCATCCTGCTGATCCTGAACCAGATCGTCGTTGATCCGGGGGCGACAGCGTATTCGATCACGTCTGCCAGCCTCCAGCAGTCGATCGTTCCAAACGACGTGCTTGGTCGTGTCGGCGCAGTCACCCGCTTGGCCGTATCTGTGGCGACCGTCGCTGGCGTGATTGCCGGGGGCATCATCACCGAGGCCTTCGGCATGCGGGTCGGTGTCGCAGCATCCGGCATCGGCGCGATCATTGCAGGCCTGATCCTCGCAACAGGTCCTGCCGGACGGCTTGGACCGATCACCGTCTCCACTGACTGACGCCCTCCAGGCATCGGTATCCTCGTCCCGATCCAAGAGCGTCGCCCAAAATCCTCCCTAACGTAGGGGGCTGATACCTCCTCCGGCCCGACCAGGATCTCAATGCCTCAGGAATGCCATGATGCTGATCTATCTCGTCCGTCACGCCCAATCTGAGGCAAACGCCGGACTGCCAGATGCGCCAATCGACTGCGAACTGACTGAACTCGGTCAACGCCAAGCAATGGCAACCGGTGACCGCCTCGCACGAATGGGGCCCTTAGACCTGATTCTCTGCAGCCCCTATATCCGGGCCCTGGAGACCGCCACCGCAATCCATCGGGCCACTGGGGCATCGTTGGAAGCGTTTCCGCCGATCCATGAGCATCACATCACCCCGTTCCCTGAGGCGTGGCCCTTGCTTGATCGGCATGGCCTCGCAGCCCGGTTTCCTCATCTCTTGTTAGGTGCCGACTTTCCCGAGCCAGGATGGCATCACCCGCCAGAGACCGACGCGCAGGCCCTGGACCGCATGGGTACCGCCCTCAACCTCGTCCGGACACGATTTGCAAAAGATCCCGAGAGAGACGTGCGCAGGATTTGCCTCGTTTCCCACGGTTCACCGACTGGGAAGATCGTGATGGCATTTCTCGGCCAGACCACCGCCGACCCAGACATCCGGATTGACAACGCCTCGATCACCATCCTTGATGACACACCCGGGCGTCGCGCCGTTCGGGGCACAAACTGGGCCGACCACTTGCCGGAACGCACTGCATGAAGTAACTATAGAAGATATTTTTCCTGAGTTCGTGACTCCAATAGTAGCATCTATTTTTATTTGGAATACTTATATGATATTTTTTTCTTTATCAAATTATTGCATGGTAAAAAATAGTATTAGTGTCATCTTGATAAATTATTCTATAGTCGCTAGCGAGCAGACGAGCACGAATAATATCGCTATCTTTTTTGATTTCTTCCAGACCTATAAATTGTGCTGATTGATCTGCTAATTCAATTATTGCTAAAGTTGGAAGCCAATATTCCAAATTAAATCCTTTAAATACTTCTCCTTCTAATCCTTCAGTATCTACCACAAGAACATCAAAACACTGTGGTATATTCTCTTTATTAAGAATATTATTAAGAGTTGTCATAGAAACAAGTTCAGATTTTTCGACAGCGGAATAGAATGGTTCTGACCACTCAGTGTTTCGACGTCGAGTTTCGAGCGCCTCACTAGCAGTTGAAAGCACGCCGCCGATTTTTATCAAACGCTCTTCCTCACTACCACCAACAAGAGAACGTACGTGCTTGATTTTCTGGTTTCCCAGATGCCATTGACGACACCGTTGATAATAGGCCTCAACGGGCTCAACGTATAAGCCAGACCACCCTAATGGAGAAAAACAATCAGTGTTTGACTGCGTCCGGCCATCAAATGCCCCAATCTCAACAAATACACCATTCCGCTTCCTGCCAAACACATTTTCATAAATTTGTGACAATCCAGGAATCATGCATGTTTCATTCAATGCGTAATAGATGTTCAATGAATTCATATATTTGTCAATGAGTGACATTATTTCTTCTAAATTGTGATATGCTTGTTGCAAACTAAATGGGAGCGCTGCTATTTGTTCGATTGTCATTATTTGTGTTATATATAAATCATAAACTGCGCGAAGGGCTTTCACAATTTCGACATTGGGAGCAGAAACTTCAAGTGCCATGAGAAAGTGCTCCGCCATTCTCGCCCTCCCCATACGGATGTGGCCAAAAGCTAAGCTAATTGCAGTGTCCAATTCCATAGTTTCTCCATAGCACTTACACAAAGATAATGAGAGCAACCAGCTTAGCTGGCGTTCACTAGGATAGCAACGGCCCGTAGAACTTGAGGGTATTACCTGCAATGCACTACTTCATAAGGGAAACACTTTCTAGCACGAATGGGCCAGTTGGACCTGATCCTCTGCAGCCCCTATATCCGGGCCCTGAAGGCCGCCACCGCAATCCATCGGGCCACTGGGGCATCGTTGGAAGCGTTTCCGCCGATCCATGAGCATCACATCACCCCATTCCCTGAAGCGTGGCCGCTGCTTGATCGGCATGGCCTCGCAGCCCGGTTTCCTCATCTCTCGTTAGGTTCCGACTTTCCCGAGCCAGGATGGCATCACCCGCCAGAGACTGACGCGCAGGCCCTTGACCGCATGGGAACCGCCCTTGACCTCGTCCGGACACGGTTTGCAAGTGATCCCGAGAGAGACGTGCGCAGAATCTGCCTCGTTTCCCACGGTTCACCAACTGGGAAGATCGTGATGGCCTTTCTCGGCCAGACCATCGCCGACCCAGACATCCGGATTGACAACGCCTCGATCACCATCCTTGATGACACACCCGGGCGTCGCGCCGTTCGGGGCACAAACTGGGCCGACCACTTGCCGGAACGCACATTCTAATCCGTGGTTCGACCAAACACCCTGCACTGGAATGGCGACGCACACGGACCTTCGGCCGCTAGGACTTTGGGACCCTAGCCGAGTGCCATAAGTCCGGCGCCAATCACCACCGCATCCGATCCAAGCTCGGCCGGGATGACATCCAGTCCTGCGGCGATGGTGTGACGGACGCGCTCCAAGACGGTCCGCCGGACCGCGTCAAACCATCTGGTCCCCGCACCGAGGACACCACCACCGACCACAATGACGCCAGGGTTCATCACATTCGCCAGTGACGCCAATCCAACCCCAAGGTACGCGCCACCCCGAACGATCGCGTCGTGGGCAATTTCGTCCCCGGCATCCGCTCGGGCGCAAAGTGACTGCAGTGTCAGGTCTCTGTTCGCAAACCCTCCACTGATCACCAACTGCTGACGTGCTGTCGAACCAGGGTCGTCCTTACCCGAACCCTTTCGACGCATCAATCGCCGGTACTCATCGACAATCCGGGGCCCAGCGGCGTACGCCTCTAGGCAGCCCTGCTTCCCACACTGGCAGCGCCGACCCCGATACTCGATGACCGAATGTCCAACCAGGCCCGCAAGGCCCCGCTGTCCTCGATAGAGATTGCCATCGACGAGCCACCCACCTCCAACCCCTGTCCCAACGGCCACACAAAGCGCATGACCGATTCCGCGGGCGGCGCCCAGCCGCCCCTCAGCCAGTGCCATCGCATGACCATCGTTGTCGATGGTCACCGGTAACGATTGCAGGCCCATTCCAGCGAGGGCTTCGGCGAGACGTCGCGCCAACGGAAAGCCGCTCCATCCCGGAACAAGTCCGGAATGAAGCACCACCCCGGAGGCAGAGTCGACATGGCCGGTCGTTGCGACCCCGACACCGGACGGCATGACGGCGTGGGTCGCGCAGAGAGACGTTGCTGCCGAAGCAATCCTCGCCACAAGGTGCACCGCCGGATTGTCACAGTGGCTCACAACCCCGGGCCAACCCTCAGCGACCACGGAAGCCGTTGTTGCAAGCGTCTGCTTGGCGGGAGTTTGACCAGGAACACGTGTCGGCATCGTGGTTCGGGCGAAAATCTGGCCTTCTGGCGTCACGATGGCAATCAGGACTTTGGTCCCGCCGATGTCAATCGCCATTGCATGTCGTGAACGATGCTGCTGCAAGTCGGTATGGGACGAGGTCACGCGGTCACTAGCCATCCTGTCAACCCGCCTGACTCGTTCACCGGAACCGGTCAAATCGCTGCAGGCGCCACTGCCTGACTTGGGTGGTCCGCCGGGTGCTCGGCAGCGATCGCGAACCGTAC
>BJHB01000065.1:0-11522 GCA_014191415.1 Chloroflexota bacterium | reverse complement strand
CGTGGGCGTGGGGCCTTGCGTTCCACCTGGCTGGTTTGCCGGGGATGCGCTCCATCTATCACGCGTTGCACGGGCGGACTGTCACGTCG
Organism: Chloroflexota bacterium; assembly: GCA_014191415.1. GTDB lineage: Bacteria > Chloroflexota > UBA11872 > UBA12225 > UBA12225 > UBA12225. The sequence goes on along the minus strand of BJHB01000065.1, from coordinate 11,433 downwards.
CGGATCCGGGCGGCGATCCGTGCTATCCGTGCCCAGGCGGTGGTCTCCGTCCATGCGCTCGTAAACGACGCGATGGTCGCCGCGAGAGACTCCGAGGGTCGAGATCTGCCCTTGCTCACCGTTGTCACCGACCTGGTGGATGTCCACCCGTGGTGGGCGAATGGCGCCGTTGACCGCTATGTCGTCGGCACTGGGGATGCCGCACGTGCGCTGATTGGTCTGGGGAGTGAACCATCCCGGATCTCAGTGACGGGGATCCCGCTGAGGCCCACGTTTGGACGGGTCACGAGTTCGGCGCGTGAGATGCGCGACCAACTCGGCCTGGATCCGGCTCACCCGACGGTGCTGTTCATGGGCGGCGGTGACGGTGCGGGCCGTCTGGCAGAGGTTGTTGGTGCGTGTGATGCCGTCGTTCGTTCCCGCGGTAAGGAAGTGACCCGCTTCGTGGTTATCTGCGGACGAAATGAATCCCTGCGCGCGTCTTTCGAGGCCCGGGAGTGGCGAGGTCCGACAACCATCCTCGGCCAGGTCGCAAATGTCCATGAGTGGATGACGGCATCCGACGTCGTTGTGACTAAGCCAGGATCGCTCACCGTGTCCGAGTCGCTAGCGATTGGACGGCCTCTGCTCCTCGGCCCACCGTTACCGGGGCAGGAAGAAGGGAACATCCCATTTGTCTGCGACAATGGCGCAGGCATGGCCTACCGGGATGCGACGGAGGCCTCAATAATATTGGAAGGGATGCTTGCAGATCCCGCGTCTCTCTGGGAGATGGGTCAGCGTACGTTCCCACTTAGGCATCTCAAAGCGACCGAGCGTGTGCTCGATCTCGTGCAGTCGCTTGTGATGAAGTCCCGCAAACCTCAGTCGTAAGGCGCAGAGATGACCACTGAAACACGACCGACGCTCGCCATGACCATGGGTGACCCCGCAGGGATCGGGCCTGAGGTGACCGTTCGTGCGCTTTCGGACAAGTCGGTCCGGTCTTGCGCGCGCGTCGTGGTGATTGGTGATCGCAAGGTTCTTGCCGAGGCCTGTCGGGTAACCGGCGTGGACGTCCCGTGGCACATTGTCACCGACAGACACGACGTCGTCTCGGCCGACGATAGCGACGACCGGGTATCACTATTTGATATGGGGAATGTCGCGCCTGCGGCATGGCAGTGGGGCAAGTTATCTGCAGAACACGGTCAGGCATCCCTGGACTACTTTGACAAGGCGTTGGAACTTGTGGATGACGGGACGGTCTCAGGGGTCGTCACTGCGCCAATCAACAAGGAGGCCACCTCCCTTGCAGGATGCAAGGATCTCGGGCACATGGAACTTCTGGCCCGGGCTTATGCCGTCCGAGACCACGCGACGATGCTCGTGAGTGGTCGGCTCCGGTGCGTACACGTTTCCACCCACTACTCTCTCAGGGATTCATTGGACCGAATCACGCGTGCCCGGGTTCTCCAGCGACTCGTGACGACGGACGAGGCGTTCCGCAGGTGGGGTCTCACTTCACCGCGACTTGCGGTCGCTGCAGTAAATCCCCATGGTGGCGAGGGTGGGCTGCTTGGTCGGGAGGAAATCGAGGAACTCGCTCCGGCAGTCGCGGATGCCCGTGCCCTGGGGATTGACGCGCACGGACCGCTCCCGGCAGACTCCGTGTTCGTGGCTGCAATGCGGGGCGAGTACGACGCGGTAGTAGCGATGTTCCATGATCAGGGGCACATCCCGGTCAAGGTTCACGGGTTTGAGGAAAGCGTGAGTGTGGCCCTGGGGCTGCCGATTGTCCGAACGTCCGTTGATCACGGAACTGCGTTTGGAATCGCAGGCACTGGTGTGGCCGACGCCCGTTCAATGGCCGAGGCCATCAGAGTTGCCGGCAAGATTTGTGCCGGAACGTGGCTACGGTCAGGGTAGGCGGTCGTTTCCGCAGCGTCCGAGGGGACTGTTGAGTGTTCGCCACGGAACTTCAATCATCGCGCCGCGGAGATGTGGCCAGCGACTGAGAAGCCACACCTCCCCCCTTCAGTGACCCGAGTTTCAACCGGCAGCGGTCGTGACTTCCTGACCAGCAAATTGGGCGTGATAGAGCGCGTGGTAAGCCCCGCGGGTGGCCAGAAGTCCTTCGTGGGTGCCTCGCTCGACAATTCGCCCGTGATCAAGCACGAGTATCTGGTCCGCATGCCGTACCGTCGAGAGGCGGTGAGCGATCACGAACGTCGTGCGTCCGCGCATGACCCGTTCAAGAGCAGCCTGGATCAGGACTTCCGTCTCGGTGTCCACGTCCGAGGTTGCCTCATCGAGGATGAGGACGCGGGGGTTCTTCAGGATTGCCCGGGCCAGTGAAATCCGTTGCCTCTGCCCGCGCGAAATGAGTACCCCGCCATCGCCACACCACGCGTCGTAGCCCTTTGGAAGCAGACGTATGAACTCATCGGCGTGCGCCTCGCGCGCGGCTTCTTCGACTTCCTCATCAGTCGCGTCCAGACGCCCATACCGGATGTTGTCGCGCATTGTCGCGCCGAACAGGAATGTCTCCTGGATGACCACCGCGAGTTGTGCCCGCAGGCTTGCGAGTGAGAGATCACGGATGTCATGGCCGTCGAGCGTAATGCGTCCGCCTTGCGGGTCGTAGAAGCGAGGCAGCAGGTTCACGAATGTGGTTTTTCCGGATCCGGTGTGACCGACGAGCGCGATGACCTGGCCTGGTGCCACGTCAACATTTGCGTCGATGAGGACCGGCTTTCCGGGTTCGTATTCGAAGGTCACCCCTTCCATGCGCACGGCACCCTCGGCGCGAACGAGTTCGACTGCCCCGGGCCGGTCCGCTACGTCTGGGACCTCGTCGAGGTACTCGAAGATGCGTTCGGCAGCTGCGAGGGCTTGCTGCAGGGTGTTGTTGACGCGGATCAAGTCCTCAACTGGCTGGTAGAACTGGATGAGGTAGCTGTTGAACGCCACCAGTGCGCCTACCGTCATCGAGTGATCGAAAATGTAGTAGGTGCCAATGCCAAGAACCCCGGCAGTACCCGCCGCGGAGATCATCTGGATTGCCGGTGTCGCCACGGCCTGCACCGACGCAGTGGACATGTTGGCGTCCAAATTGCCACGGTTCTCGGAACTGAACCGTTGCCTTTGGCGACCCTCTTGCGCGAATGCCTTGGCGACCCTCATGCCGGAAATGTTTTCCGAGAGTACGTTGTTTACGTCGGCGGCCTTTTCCTGCACGCGCAGGTACCGGTCACGCAGCTTGTTCGCCGAATACTGGCTTGCACCGACAAGGATTGGCACGGTCAGGAAGACAAGCAACGCCAGTTTCCATTGAAGGGCGAGCATGATCACGCCGAACGCGAACATGTTCAGCAGCCCGACAAACGCCATGATGGTGCCGCCGTTGATCGCCTGTTGCATCGCCTGGATGTCGTTGGTGATGCGCGAGATGATTTCGCCGGTTGAGTTCCGTTCGTAGAACCGTAGTGACAGCCGTTCAATATGCTCAAACAGGTTCCGGGTTACCCGGTAGACCAGTTGCTGTGACGCGAAGGAGATGTAGTAGCGCTGGCCGTATCCGAATACGTACCGGAGTGCCTGGATGATGAGCAACGCGATCCCGATCCAGACTAGACCATTGACGTCTCGCTCGGGAATTGTGGTGTCGATGATGTGCTTGAACGCCCATGGCATAGTCATCTGGAGTGCAGACATGCTGATAAGGCAGAACAGCGCCATGAATAGGTGGTAGTTGTAATCCTTGATCATTGAAAGGAGGCGGACGGTCAGCTTCCAGGGGCTTGACTGGAGTTCCACCTTCGGGCCCATTCCGGACCACATGTCGGCGCGTCCGCGGGCCATCGCGCCAGGCCCCATTGGGCGTCCGGACATCATCGCCTTGTCTCCTGCTTCGGGGCTTCTAGATCCCGTGTTGCGTCATTCAGGAAAGTGGTCTTCATCGCTGTGCCACCGGGGTCGCGGGCCCAGCCGATGCCGATGCCTCGGTTGCCAGCTGAAACTGGATGTCGGCCAGGTGGGCGTAGAGCGGACTGCTTCGTAGCAGTTCTGCGTGCGTGCCACGGGCGGTGATCCGACCGGCCTCCATGACGGCAATCTGGTGGGCGCGCTGAACGGTGGACAGGCGGTGGGCAATCACGATCGTGGTCCGGCCCTCCATGAGCGAATCGAGTGCCTCACGGATCAGGTAGTCGGTCTGGTTGTCGACCGAACTCGTTGCCTCATCCAGAATCAGGATGCGTGGGTCGACGAGGATTGCCCGCGCAATCGCCAGTCGCTGCCTTTGACCACCCGATAATCTGGTGCCACGTTCGCCGATTTCGGTGTCGTACCCGTTCGGCATCTCTGAAATGAATGGGTGGGCATTAGCAGCACGCGCGGCGGCTTCGATTTCTTCGATTGACGCGTCGGCACGCCCGTACGCAATGTTCTCGCGGATTGACGCATTAAAGAGGAAGGTCTCTTGCATGACCATGCCCATCTGGGCCCGAAGTGCCTCGACCTGGATGTCCCGGACGTCATGCCCGTCAATCTGCACCGTCCCGGTCGTCGGGTCGTAGAAGCGCGGTATCAGGTTCACGAGGGTGGTCTTGCCGCTCCCAGAGGGCCCGACCAATGCAAGTGTCTTCCCTGGGGCGACGTCGATGCTGATATCACGCAGGAGCGGCGCACCCTTCCCGTAGGCGAAGGACACGTTTTCCATCGTGACTGAGCCGCTTACGTGTTCGAGGCGCACCGCACCGGGACGGTCCATCACGTCCAAAGGCGTATCCAGAATTTCGAAGATGCGTTCGCCAGAAGCCAAAGCATTCAGCGCCATCTGGTTAATGAAGACCAAGAAACGCACCGGCGCGAACATCGTGAGGACATACGCGTAGAAAGCCGACAAGTCACCGATAGTGAGGTGGCCTTCCATGACACGCAGTCCGCCGACGGTGATGATGATGATCGCCGAGAGGTAGGTAGCGAACTCTTGCCCGGGTCCGGTTACGCCGAATACGCGCCAGGACTGCAGCGCAACTGACCGCATTTCCTCATTTACCGAGTTGAAGCGGTCGGCCTCGAACTCTTCCCGTCCATAGGCCTTCACCAATTTTATGCCGGCAACATTCTCCTGAATTACCACATTCAAGGAGGCCTGCAGTTCCTGGCGCTTCCGGAAGAGTGGCCAGACTTTCACGGAGTACTTCTGGAACCAGAGGATCAACGGGACGACCACGAGAGAGATGAGAGTCAAATGCCAGTCGAGCCAGAACATGACCGCCAGGTTTGCAGCGATGGTGATGAAAGTGGTGACGAGGCGTGACAAACCTTGCGTGAGGAAGAACTGGACCTGCGAGACGTCGTTGGTGACGCGTGACATGAGCTGGCCGGTCTGGTTGGCGTCATAAAAGCTCATCGACTGGCTCTGCAAGTGGTCGTACAGGGCTCCCCGAACGTCGAAGATGACCCGCTGCCCGACCCACTGCTCCAGATAGAGCTGCACCGCACCGAGCACATTGAGACCGCCGGATACCCCGATCATTCCGATCAGGTAGACACCGACCAAGGTCAGGCTTTCCTTGGGGATTGCGTCATCAATGATGAGCTTCGTCATCCATGCCGGTCCGAGCTTGAGGATGGTGATGGCGAAGATCAGCACCATTGTTACCAAGGTGCCCCACCAGTATGGGCGGACGAACCGGAGGAGGCGGGCGAGGGTATTCATTCGGCTACGTTCCTTGTTTTCGGGCTGCCAGTCACTTTGGTTCCATTGGGGACGCTGTGCAGTTCGCCTTCAGCCTCAAGGAGCTGGACCAAGGTCGACAAACCACGTGCGATCTCATCCTGTTGGTCAGCAGTGCCACGCGCCAGCGCGTCGGCGAGTACGGCACGACGTGCCTCCCACGGTCGGTCGACGATGTCGCGACCCTCTGCGGTCAAGGCGGTGCGTACGACCCGTCGGTCGTTCTGACACGTCGTGCGCGTTACCAGTCCCGCTCGCACAAGTCGGTCAACAGTCTCCGTCGCACTGGGCTGGCTGATCCGCATCGCCTCCGCAACGCTGCCGACTGGCATGGGTTCACTCCTGCCTAGCAGGAATAGGACCCTCAACTGGGGCATCGTGAGTCCGGAGGCCCAGTCGGCGGGATCAGCGGCGCGGAGGGCGCGTCCAACACGCCGGTAGTGCACGACGATTTCATCGATCATGGATGGATCGGTAATCGTCGTGCGGTTGCTTGCATCCCCATCACCGACCAAGTGGTGCTGAGGCGATGAATGATGGATGTCTTTGGGGGTCATGAGGTCTCCAGAACGAACCCGCTGGTTCAGCTCGGCCAGGCGGTCGCATTTACGACACCCGCCAAATGATAGGTCTGACCTTACTGATTGGTCAAGCCGATGGGAAAACCGGTGCGTTTTCCCTGTCAGGTCGCGCGGATCGCATGACATTCCTGCAGGACGGCACTCCAACGATGTCGATGCTCCGGGCCCTGGTCATCGTCCGGGGCGTAGACGGGCGTGAACCCGAGCGCGAGATAGGAGCGTATGGCGGGAATGCGGGCATCATCTGTCTCAAGCATCGCGTCAGTGTCGCCACGACTTGCCATCGCCTTCAGGACCGCCAAAGACACGGCGCGTCCGAGGCCCCTTCCTCGATATTCGGGCAGAGCCCCAACCATGTGGAGGTAGCCACGGGTTGGATGGTCAGCGGTCGCCGCACGCCACATCGTTGCCGATGCGACCGGGATCTGGCGCGGGGTTGTCATGTCGCACACGAGAAAGCACCCGGACGGAGTGAACTCATCCCTGTCGAGAAGCTTTTCACGCACCCGGTGGACCACCCAACCGCCGGACGTCTGGATGCCTCCCAGACTGTCCATGATCGCGCCCCACGCCTCTTCGTCACCATCTTGCCATGTCCTCAGGAGAAACCCGTGCGGCATATCTATTTCTGGAAGGTGATTGAGGTGAGGACGCAGCATCTGGAGTTGGCGCACGCGAACCGGGATCTCCGGAGTAGGTTGATCGTGAGTATTGTCAATCACATTCGTCTAGTCTTTCGGCGATGACGTTTCAGCACCATTCGCAAGGTCATGCGTGTCAGAGGACGGGAACCTGCATTGGCATCCCTCCGGCTGCAATGGATGCCTCTGAAACCAGTCCGGGAACCGTGAACGCCAGCGCACGGTCGATACCGATTGGCACGGGGATCCCCTTGAGGATTGCATCGGCGAAGGTGTGGGCAACCCAGAAGTCACCTCCACCATGTCCCGCAGAGGTGGCGGCTTGGGCCAGTGGACCAGTCATCCACGTGGGAAGTGCATCCTCGTGGTCCCAAAGCGATCCCCACCGACGAGAACCCTTCGGATCGGGCGCGTTTTCACCAAACCACACCACCGGGTTCGGCGCGCTGCCACGGGCAGCTTCATAGACCCCAAGGGTCCCCTGGGCCTGGTACCACGACGCGCTCTCGGGTCGGTTACTCATCATGTCAAGACGAATTCGGACGAGCCCTCCGTTCGCGAGGTTGCAGATCATCAGGCAACTATCATCGTGGGGCAGGCCAGGGTCAGTCCACACCCCGGTGCCGTGGCAGGCAACTGTCTCCACGCGGGAGTCCGGTCCGAACCAATCGAGCACCGGACCGAGGCTGTGGGTGGCGTAGGTTGCTCCACGCTTGCCAACTTGCCAGGTCGCACGCCACGTAGGTGTCCCGTCTGCATTTCTATGAAGATGTTTGACATCGTGCAGGTACTCGCCCTCGGCGTAATAGAGGCGACCGAACCGGCCCGAGGACGCAAGGGCACGGACGAGTACAAGTTCGCGGCGGAAGCAGGCGTTTTCAGCAAGCATGTACTGCACGCCGGATAAGGCTGCACGCCGGGCGGTGGACGCAAGGACGCGGCACTCGTCGATGCTAACGGCAGCCGTCACCTCGCAAAGCACATGTATGCCCAAGCCGAGGGCGATGGTGCTCTGCTCGGCATGGAGGTCCATCGGCGTGCCAATAGCGACTGCATCCGGTCGTGCATCGGCTAGCATCCTGCCGTAGTCGGAATATCTGGCCTCAGAACTCACTCCGGCCCGGGTCCCCAAGACGTCCCGGGCAGACGCGTCACGATCGCAAACCGCCACTATCCGCACTCCAGGGGTCGCTGAGAAACCGGCGATGAAGGCGCCCGCACGCTTTCCTACGAGTGCCACTCCAAGTGTCTCGCGCATTCCTGCCTCCCGCCCGTTCGTGTGAACGTCACGATATACCCCCGGAGCTTGGATTTGCCGTGGGTTGCAGCTACGTGCGGGGGTTTGACGCGCTACGATGGCGCACACCCGCAGGGACGCTTCGGCGTCTCGTCCCAGATGCAGAGAGGCGGTAGTGTGTTGATGAGCGATCAGACTTCGGGGCGGACTGGATCAGCCTTCACCCCTGCCCCCGGTGCCGGGTTCGTCCCGGGTGGCGTTGGGCGGATGCAGGAGGCCCTGATCGGGGCAGACTACCGGCGGACCGCGGGGATGTTCACCGGTTTGATCCGGGATGGGCAATCGATGCCGGAGCTTGTCCGGCATGCCCTGAATGTCGCCGCTCCCTACTTGACGGTCCCCTCACACGTGATGGTTGCCGAGAACGGTGAGTACAGCAACGTCAACTACGATCACTGCGTCCTTGGCCTGCGCGCCTCGCGTCGTTTGCTGCCGTATTTGCCTTCCGGACACCGGCAACTCGCTATGGCGCAGGCCGTCTGGTACATGCCGCAGGGTCTCGACGTCTGGGATCAGTTACTTTGCGAATTTCCGGGCCACTATGCGCGTGACGACAAGAAATGTGGCTTGCGACCTGGCGGCACCGATGACAACGGTTCTGACAGATTTGACGGTCCCGCGTGGAACGCACCCAAGGCGTGGTTCGACACCGACCATGAACCTTGTCGCGCGGGAACATCGGCTGACCGGCTACGTCGGCTGCAGGAGCGCATCCTCGAGGGGGACCGTCATGGTGCGTATCGAGTTTCGTTAGGGTTGCGACGCGAAGCCGATCCTATGGTCCGGCGCCAACTTGAAGCGCAGCTTCTTTTCTGCGGGATCATCGACCTGCAAGACACCTTGCAGACCCGCAAATTGCAGAACATCGGGCACAAGGCGCTTCGTGCCCGCGCCGCGGTTGACCTTACGAGTTTGGTTGGATGGGATCACGCTGATCCTCTCTACTACTGTGTCGTGCCGGACCTCGCCTGCTTTCCACGCCTGTATCCACTCTTTGACATGACCACGGTCACCCTTACAAACCGTTTCAAGGGAGACCAATGGTCCCTGAAGTCCCGGAACGTTGGCCATCTGGATGACGTAAATCGTGACCGCCTGACCGCAGCCATGCTCCACGGCAAGCTTGCAGACGTCACCGAGGTGATCACCGATTTGCTCGCTGACGGCATCCGGGTGATCGAGATTTCCGACGCGATCATCGCGGCGTTTTGCCGCCACCTTGTTGACGAGGCTTGGTCGTCCAAGTCCTTCTTCCAGATCGGCCACGCATTTGACTACAGCAATGTGGTGAGCTTCTGGCTGCGCGGATATGACCATCCGCATCAGGCGAAAGCTCCCTACTTCCAGGCTGCCTTCATAAATGACTGCATTCAAATGAACAAGTTCTTCCCGCCCGATCCCGGAAGCCCCCTCTGGGTTGGTGATCCACATGAGCATCGCGCATGGGCGGACCGACTCCCGCTATCCGAATGCCTTGCGCAGCTTCTCGCGGCGACCGAGACACTCGATTACCCACATGCCGGGGCGTGCGTCGAAAGTTACCTATCGCGGACCCGGGAACGGACCAAGCTGCTTCGCACGCTCGTCCTTGCCTCATCAAAGATGCAGAACGACCCTCACCAGCAACGACATGCTGCATCAATGGTTGAGGAATGGGAGCTGACAACCGCTGGGGACGGTGCACGTGACACGATGCTTCGCGCGTGGGTGAAGTACGTCGCCGGAGGGGCGAAACGCACGACCGACCTGGAATGTGTCCGCATGTTCGAGGCCAGGCTCGGACTGAATTCGTCGGTAATCCATACTCCCGTCCATCTGCAGGCCGACCGCGGAGTCATGGGGTTGACGCTGGCAAAGCCAGTGGAAATGCTGTGAGCACTGTGACACGGAACACTCCTGGCGACCTGCCAACGGACGCTTTGGGAGTGGTCGGTATGATCGCGAACTTACGAGTGGCCGTTATGGCTCAGGAGGAGCTGGAATGAAGCGGATCGGGGTTGTAGGGTTTGGACGTCGATTGCAGCACATGGTGAAAGTTGTCCAGCGTAACGACCCGGATGTCGTAGTCACCGCCATTGTTGACCCAGCCTTCGACGCCCGTCGTGCCGAATTTCCAGATGTGCTTGGGTCGGCGACTTCGTATTCCGGCATTGAACAGATGCTTCACGCCGGGAACCTTGACGGCGTCATGGTTGGTACGAGATGCGATCTCCACACCCCGGTCGCCGTTGAGGTGCTTGCGAGCAACCTTCCACTTTTCTTGGAGAAGCCAGTAGCTATCGACTGGGACCAATTTCATCGCCTGAGCGAAGCATTTTCAGCAAGCAAAAGCCCGACGGTGGTTGGGTTCCCGTTACGGGTTTCGCCACTTTGCGAACTCGCCGCCCGCATTGTGCGCAGCGGCACGCTTGGGACCCTTGCCCAGTTGCAAGCGGTGAACAATGTTCCGGCGTATTCCATTGGCTACTACATGGGCTGGATGCGTGACGAAGCCCAGACCGGTGGCCTGTGGATGCAAAAGGCGACCCACGACTTTGACTACTTGCTTTCGCTGCTTGGCGACGGTGAACTCGCCGGACAACCGACCCGAGTGATTGCAATGGAATCCAAACAGGTATTTCGGGGTGATCAGCCCGCCGGATTGCACTGTCGTGAATGCGACATCCGGCATGAATGTGTGGAAAGTCCGTATTTGCCGGGAAGCGCGCGGTCGCGCCAGACCGGCCGTGAAGCCGCAACCCTGCAATGTGCATTCGCGGTCGACACCGGAAACCATGACAGCGCAAGTGCGCTGATCCAGTTCGGGTCTGGTCTTCACGTGAACTACACCCAGAACTTTGTGACCCGCCGCGGTGCCGCCGCCCGGGGAGCGACGGTTATCGGGCATGCCGCCACGTTGTCGTTCGATTGGTATCGCGACGAGGTGGTTGTGCACCACCATCACGAGGCACGCGTTGAGCGGCACTCTTTTGGGAAGGGCGACGAGGGCCACCATGGTGGGGACGATGAACTTGGTCGTGACTTTGTCAAGGCGATGTCTGGCCGGGCGTCATCGCGGGCGTCACTCGCCATTGGGCTTGAAAGTGCGCGGCTATGCCTCAGAGCCCGTGATGCCGCCCGCGCAACGACTTCGCTCGGATGATTGACCGCTCACAAGGACTTGGTCCGATGCAATCGATACCTTTGAAT
>BJHB01000064.1:0-11550 GCA_014191415.1 Chloroflexota bacterium | reverse complement strand
CAATCCATTGAGGTTTGCGACGATCCCCGAATTGCGCGCCCGTCTGGACAGCGGGGAGACAACCCCCGACGAACTCGCGCGCCTCGCGATCGATGGCCTCGAAACGATCGGACGCGACCTCAACGCAGTTGCCACAACCCTGCCCCTCCGCGCCCAGTCGGATGTCGCGCGCCTAACTCGCCGGCGATCGCGATCATCCGCACTCACCGGGATCCCTTGGGGTGCCAAGGATCTCATCTCGGTAAAGGGTGCGCCGACCACGTGGGGTGCGCCTCCATATCGTGACCGGACATTCGACACGGACGCGACAATCGTGACGCGCCTCGCAGCTGCGGGTGCACCACTGGTCGCAAAACTGTCAACCATTGAATTGGCCGGCGGTTGGGGCTACCGTTACCCGAATGCATCGCTCCAGGGAGCAACTCGCACACCTTGGAACATCAATCACTGGGCGGGTGGGTCGTCAAGTGGGTCGGCAGCAGCCGTCGCCGCTGGCCTCGTGCCATTTGCGATTGGGTCAGAGACGAGCGGATCCATTGTCACCCCTGCCGCATTCTGTGGCGTCTCTGCGATCCGTCCAACTGTTGGGCTAGTCTCGCGGCACGGGGTGATGCCACTCTCGTGGACACTCGACAAACTCGGTCCATTTGCGAGGACCGCCCGTGATGCCTGGATCGTCCTCCGGGCCATCGAGGGCTACGATCCTGCAGATGACTCAACCCGCAGTCGAAAACACCGACGCCTTGCGGAACTGCCCAGCCCAGGCCACCTGAAGTCCCTCCGAATCGGTTTTGCACAGGCCGATTTCGATGAATACACGGCTCCACCCGCAAGGGAGGCCTTTGCCACAGCGCTGCGAGACCTCCGCCAATTGGGCGCATCGTGGGTTCAATCATCTCTCCCCGCCGATATTCCGTATGGTGCGATCATCAGCACCATTGGCGCTTCCGAGGCGGCATCGGCCCACGGCGACCTCATCGCAAGTGATCAGTTTCAACTCCTCGTGGATGCAAAACAGAAGGCGTCCCTCCTTGCCGGTCGCGAGATCCCCGCGCACGTATACGTTGATGCCCAGCGGGCGCGTCGGCAAGTCATCCGTGCCTTCGAAACAATCTTTGAATCGTGTGATGTGATCGTCTCGGTCGCCCGGGCAGATGGTGCGCCACCCCATGATGCGCCGCTCGACATCTTCACAAGCGCTTCCGCCTCTGAAGGCCCGGTTCAGCCGAACAACCGGGCGATTGTTCCGGCATCAAACCTGGCCGGGCTTCCCGCCGTCGTGGTGCCCTGCGGTTTCACCACCCCGGGACTGCCTGTCGCCCTACAGTTCGTCGGACCTGCATGGTCCGAACCAACCCTGGTTGCCCTGGGCGAGTGGTTCCAGTCACAGACTGAATGGCACTCCATGCGACCACCACAGCCATAGACCCAATGGCAGGCTATCCGAGGCGTCCAAGCAGCCAGTAATAAACGAGACGTGGATACTCGTTGTAGATCACGTTGATCCCGGGACGTGTCTCCCACCAGCGGTCCAGGCGCACCTCGACATCCGGAACCGAAACGACCCTCAAATCGGAGCCAGTACCTTCGAGTAGTCTCCTAAGCACTCCTCGGGAGCGCCGTGAACGGAAATCAGGCGCGTACGCTACGACGCTCGTCCACCTTTCCCGAATGACTGCGAGCCGGAGGGCCTCACCTTCCTCCCATTCGCTTGATACCGACGGGAGCGTCGTGATCGACTCCGGCGTGACCCCTGCATCGATGAGATAGGTACGAGCCAGTTCCGCGCTGTGTGGCGTGAGGTAGTACTCGGCATCCCGGCTGTTCAATGCACCGAGGACAAGCGCCTTGGTTTCGCCTGATCGAACCCGCGCGATCGCGGCATCCAAAGCACCTCGCCGAATACTCACCCCGTAGGTAAGAAAGGTGACCTGTGACGGCATAGGTGGGTCAGACGAGACCAGGAATGCACCAAGGTTTGGCGCAATGAACGCCAAGACAACCAAGACGGCAGCCACAAACCCTGTCCCCACGAGGCGCAGGGGAACTCCGCGTCGCACACGCGATGCACGCTCGAACGGTACGGGCAGTTCTATCGGGACGGACACTTACGCAACTCCGCAGACCCGTGAGGACGCACGAAACATGACCTGCAAGCCAGCTGGGCCAGAGGCAAACAGGCGACCCTCACGCCCTTGCCAGTGACGGTTGACCAAATTTTTCCGCGAGTATGACCCCGAGCTGCTTCGCATGCGTCCTGAGGCACCGCGCCGCGCAGTAGTACCAGACATGGCCATCATGTTCGAGACGATGCGGTGTCACTTGCGGATCCACCAGCATTCCACAGATTGGGTCCTCATGGAGCACTGGAACCTCGGTCAGCACGTGCACAGGCACTCGTTCACCTTGTCGATGGACGCCCCGACGGCGCGAAACAAGGTCTGCAACGATTCCGAGAGCCACTTCCTGAAACGTTCGGGCCCCAATCTCAATTCCCGGCCGACATGCCACACGTGCCAAATGTTCGGGATCAACACCCGCCATGGCCAAGTCGGCAATCGTTGCCTCGAACCGGCGCACACTTGCAACGAGTCCGACATACGATGTCTTCAGCGCGAGGACCTGACGTAGAGCCTCCTCGTCCCACAATCCATGGGTCGCGACGATTCCATAGCGTTCCCTGGACGCGGGATACGCCGATGGGTCGATTCTGTCGACCACGACCGACGCAGTTGGAAATTCCTCCGGCGTCGCCAAAGCGTCCACGACGACGACCTCGAACCCAACAACGTGTCCAATCGACGCGATCGCAGCGGCCGCGGGCGAGACACCGCAGATGATCAGTTGAGGTGCCGGTAGGAACGGTTCAATGAATACTTCCACCACGCCTCCACTAAAACAGCTCATTTGGTGAACCGTCATTCCGGTCCGAGGCACCGCGACACCGTCAGGCGTCAGAAGGACAAGCCTTGGTTCGCCATCTTCCAAAGAAGCCAACGCCTCGGAAATCACGGTGGGTTGGGCACAACTTCCGCCAATCCAGCCTTGGAGACGCCCATCAGACCGGATCACAGCCTTGTCGCCGGGGAGGCACGATGTGGGACGCTCCGCGCGGACGACCGTCGCAACTGCAAACGCCTCACCGCGGGACCGTGCTTCTCGTTCGTGGGTAGTCGCCGTGGGTTGGAATGCCATCTGTAGCCTCCCGATATCTCGTCACCCTTACTGGCGCCCGGACGCACTCCAGTCAACGCAGCGCCTGGGAGCGAATGATGGCACGGCCAACTAGCCCCCCACGGTGTTACATGGAAATGCGACGGGGACCGCACCCGAGTTGGTATGCAGTCCCCGTTGGGTCTAAGGCGAGCCAGGTGTCGTTACGATCCTGTCACCCCGTGGTCACGAAGGACCTTCCAGACCTTTGAAGGGGTCATCGGAATGTCGATGTGCCTGACACCAAGGTGCCAAAGCGCATCCACAACTGCGTTCGCGATCGCGGGAGGCGCACCGACCGTCGCAGACTCGCCAACGCCCTTCGCACCGAATGGATGATGCGGTGAAGGAGTGATCGTCTTGTCGGTCTCCCAGTTCGGTGTCTCAACCGCGGTCGGGACAAGGTAATCAATGAAACTTCCGCCAAGACAGTTACCCGCCTCGTCGTAGCTGATCTCCTCGTACAGCGCTGGCGCGAGGCCCATCGACAAGCCACCATGGATCTGCCCATCGACAATCATGGGATTGATGATGTTCCCGCAGTCATCGACGGCCACGAACCGGCGCACGTGCACCTGCCCAGTACCAGCGTCTATATCGACAACGCAGATGTAGCTGCCGAACGGGTAGGTCAGGTTGGGTGGGTCGTAATAGTGGGTGGCCTCGAGCCCGGCTTCCATCCCTTGCGGATGGTTGGTGTAGGCTGCGAACGCGATTTCCTGAATGGTCTTGAATGCCTCGGGGTTGCCCTTGACCGTGAACTTTCCGGGTTCCCACTCAAGGTCTTCCTCGGCAACTTCCATCAAGTAGGCCGCAATCTTTCGTGCCTTGTCACGGATCTTGCGCGCAGCCATGGCCGCGGCAGCACCCGACGTCGGCGTCGACCGACTAGCGTAGGTGCCGAGCCCGTACGGCGCGGTGTCGGTGTCCCCTTCCTCGACCTGTACGTGGGCCATTGGAATGCCCAGTTCCTGGGCAACAATCTGAGCGTACGTCGTCTCGTGGCCCTGGCCTTGAGACTTCGTGCCAAACCGGGCAATCGCCTTGCCTGTCGGGTGCACGCGGATCTCGGCCGAGTCGAACATCTTGATCCCGAGGATGTCGAAGTCCTTGGACGGACCGGCCCCAACAATCTCCGTGAAACTGCTGATGCCGATCCCCATGAACTCGCCACGCGCCCGCTTCTCAAGCTGTTCGCGACGAAGTTCGTCATACCCGATGATGTCCATCGCCTTCTGCAATGCGGCGTGGTAGTCACCAGAGTCGTATTCCCAGCCAAGGACAGACTTGTACGGGAATTGCTCCTTCTCAATGAAGTTCTTCATGCGCAAAGCGGCGGGATCCATTCCGATCTGGTGCGCCATGATGTCCACCATGCGCTCGATCGCATGGACCGCCTCGGTGACGCGGAATGAACACCGGTACGCCACGCCCCCCGGAGGCTTGTTGGTGTACGCACCATCAACTTCGACGTGCGCAGCCTGAAGATCGTAGGAACCGGTGCAAATGTGATAGAGGCCGGCAGGGAACTTCGAGGGGTTCGCGGCAGCGTCGGCGTACCCGTGATCGGCCAGCGTCTTGAACCGCAGCGCCGTCAACTTGCCATCCTTCGTCGCCGCCAACTCGGCAGTGGTGTGGTAGTCCCGCGCAAACGAGTCGGCCTGGAGGTTTTCCATGCGGTCCTCGATCCACTTGACCGGCTTGCCGATCAGCACGGTTGCGGCGACCGCAATCACGTACCCCGGATAGACCGGCACCTTGCCACCGAACCCGCCACCAATGTCCGGTGAAATGATCCGGATCTTCTCCTCGGACAATCCAACGTGACCCGCCACAAGGGCAAACACCGTGCGAATCGCGTGCGGCGCCTGAGTGGTCATCCAGACCGTCAATTTCCCCTCGGTCTTCTCGAATGACGCCACGCAACCACAGGTCTCAATGGAAGCTACATGGATCCGAGGAATGTAGATGTCCTGCTTCACCACGACGTCGGCTTCGGCGAATGCCTTGTCGGTAACCGTTGCATCCCCAACTTCCCAGTGGAAGATGTGGTTGTCAGTCTTGCCCGGCTTGTCGGTCCTCAGTACCGGTGCATCCGGCAGGAGTGCCTTGAAGGGGTCAACAACGACGGGAAGCTCCTCGTACTCGACGTCGACCGCCGCCGCACCGTCAGCCGCGATGTACCGGTCTGTCGCAATGACGGCCGCAACTTCCTGCGCCTGGTACATCACCTTGTCGACCGGCAGCACCATCTGGGTGTCGGACATCAGGGTCGGCATCCAGTGAAGGTTGTATGCCTCCAGATCCTTGCCAGTTATGACCGCGAGGACCCCCGGGATTGCCAGTGCCTTCGACGAATCAATGCTCACGATCTTGGCGTGCGCATATGGACTGCGCACGATGTCCATCCAGAGCATGCCGGGCAGGTTCACGTCTTCAACGTAGTTCCCCTTACCTTGGAGGAAGCGCGGATCTTCCTTCCGCTTCATCGAGTGGCCCATGCCACCAATGCCGGCGGATGTCATCGGAATCGTCTGGGTCATCTCAGTCACCTCCCTGCAAGACTGCCTCGGGGGCGGGCGTGGCATGCATCTTGCGTTGCGCGTACTGGATCGCCTTGACAATGTTGACGTAGCCGGTGCAACGGCACAGATTTCCGGAGATTGCCTCGCGGATTTCCGTTTCGGTCGGCTCGTTCACCGTCCGAAGCAGTGCCGTCGCCGTCATCATCATGCCGGGGGTGCAGAAGCCGCACTGGAGGCCATGTTCTTCCCAGAACCCCTCCTGAACCGGATTCAGTGTTCCACCGATCGCCAGGCCTTCCACCGTCGTGAGCGACTTGCCCTCGGCCTGGACCGCAAACATGGTGCAGGACTTAACTGGTTCCCCATCAAGGTGGATCGTGCACGCACCGCAGTGGGATGTCTCGCACCCAACGTGCGTGCCAGTCAGACCCAACGTCTCACGGATGCAATGAACCAGAAGCTGGCGGCTTTCCGCCTGGATCGACTTCGCTTCGCCATTGATCGTGAAGTTCACCGTTCTCATTGACATCAGTGGCTTCCTCCCCGGGCACGGGATACCGCCCGGCCAATCGCGCGACCGGCCAGCACGCGGACCAGGTCGCGCTTGTACTCCGCTGAACCGCGCAAGTCGGACTTCGGGTCACTCTCGTGAGCAGCAAGTCTCGATGCGTCGGCGATCGCCTGCTCAGTGATCCGATGCCCAACCAGGGACGCCTCGGCACTTGTTGCACGCGCCGGAACATCCGTCACGTTCGTGAGACCGATCCGTGCCGCGATGCATGTGTCGTGATCGTCAAGCGTGAGGTTCACCGCAACCGCAGCAATCGCGTAATCACCAACTTTGCGCTCAAATTTGATGTAAGCCCCACCACTGCGAACACTCGGTGCCGGGATACGGATTTCGGTCAGGACTTCGTCCGGTTCAAGCGCCGAGGCGAAGAATGACGGGAAAAACTCATCGATCGGGATTAGCCGGTCACCATTCGGACCGTGCGCGACGATCGTGGCCCCCAGGGCCAGCATTGTTGCGGGATGGTCATTGGCCGGGTCGGCGTGGGCAAGGTTTCCACCAATCGTCGCCCGGTTCCGCACCAGCGGATCGGCAATAACCTTCGCAGTCTCGAACAGGATTGGATATCCATGCTTTACCAGCGATGACCGCTCCAACGCTGCCTCTCGCGTCATTGCGCCAATCCGGAGTTCACCGTGTTCCTCACGGATGTACTCCAGACCCGACACCCCGTTGACGTCAACGATGAACACCGGTTGCGCTAACCGTAGCTTCATCGCCGGGATAAGGCTCATGCCACCAGAAAGGATCTTCGCGTCAGATCCATGTTTGGCAAGCAAGCCAACCGTCTCTTCCAGTGAGTGCGCCACCACGTACTCGAATGATGCTGGTATCACTCGGAACCCTCCCATGCGGGTCGATGCCTCAGGCCCGCCCGCCCGTCGTCGCGCACCCGCGCGCTCGGAGAACAAAGCTGGTGCCTCGCCAGGGTGCGGTATGCAAATCTGAGTGCCGACCGGCCACATTGCAGTTCCGCTCACTGAGCACTGAGCTAGCTTGTGGGCAAACTATCCGTACCCGTGCCAAAGCGCAAGTGCATCAGACTACTTCCCGCGTGCAGAAAGTCAAACGTCGGTGCGCTCGGCGCCCGGATTGTCTTCCACGGGTATCGTTCTGCGTCTGGCGCCACGCAGCGTCGTTGGTGGCAGCCACCAACCAAAGGGGTTTCACATGAGATTCGGAATGAGCGGTGCCTTCCTGCCCGCCTCAATGGATGACTTCACACCCGAAATGGCAGGTCGGATCCGGGGGCTTGGGTATTCAGGATGCTTCACCCGGTTCACCGATGATCCATTCACGACCGCACCGGCACGAGCCAACCGTGTCCGAGATCTCCTTGCGGAGCATGGCCTTCGGATGTACCAGGCCATTGGGTACCGCCCTCCGTTGATCCATCCCGACGAAACGGTCCGAACCAATGCCGTGCGAACGCTTGCCGCGGCCGTCAGGCTGACCAAGGAGCTCGGGTGTCGAGGCACTCACACGGGGCCCGGTTCGCTCAATCCTCGTGGCGCCTGGTTTCCCCACCCATATAACTGGACCACACAGGCCAAGGACCAGCTGATCAAGAGCCTCCGGGAAGTTGCACCCGTCGCTGAGGAGTGCGGCGTGTACATCGGCATGGAGGGCCACCTGCTCGTGACCCTCGACTGTGCCGAAACCATGGCCGAGGTCCTCGGGGCCGTCAACTCCCCGTTTGTCCGCTGCGATCTCGACCCGGTGAATTGGATCACTCGTGAAACCGTGTTCGATACCGGACCCGCGATAGATCACATGGTCAAGGTGCTTGGCTCGTTCATCATCGGCGGCCATGCCAAGGATGTCATCATCGAAGACCGCCTGGTCCTACATATTTCGGAATGCGCCGCCGGGACTGGCATTCTCGACTGGGATACGTTTCTGCCCCACATTGAAGCGCTAGACCCGGATGCGCCTCTGGTCGTAGAACATTGCACGACCGAGGAACTTGGACCAATCAGCGAGTTCCTGCACGAAAAGGCCGCGGAACTCGGCATCACCGTTCGGAAGTAGGAAAGCGGAAGGTGCGGCCTGCGCTGATGGAAGCTGCACCTTCCTGCTCTCGATTTAGTCCGCAACCCGGTCAACCGACCGGTTCGGGCTTCCCTGAGACTGCTGACCGGTACGCGGCTTCAGTGACTTGGGCAACACGCAAGCCGCAGACGGCCGGAGCTTGCGGGCCTGCTACCTCGCCACGAATTGCGGCGATGAAGTCCTCCAACGGCCGGACGTCTCGTGCCCCCGCGGCGCGCGGAAAGACCAAGTCGCCACCCCTGATTTGGTAACTGAGGCCATCAGCGCGACCGAGGCGCATCACACCCTCGGTCCCGTAGAAAGTCAGTTCCTCGCGCCACGGTTCCGCCGAGAGGCTTGTCGCCGCAAAGGTCGCCCGTGCGCCGTTCGTGAACTTGATTGTTGCCGCTGTGATCACATCCACATCGGTCCCAAACTGATCGATCTCTGCGTAGACGCGTTCAGGTTCAAGTCCTGAAACCCAAAGCATCATGTCCACAATATGACTTCCAGTGTCAATGAAGTGCCCGCCTCCGGAGAGTGCCGGGTCGGCACGCCAAGATGCGCCCGGCCGGAAGTTCTCCAGGCAGTCCTGCGCGATGAGTACGGTGATGAGACGAAGGTCTCCGAGCGTCCCTGAATGCACAAGGTGGCGAGCGAGCCGAAACTGCGATTGCCCGTGCCTCTGGTAGCCAATCGCCAAAGTCCGCGACTTCTTCTCGGCAAGCTCCATGACCCGGCGCGCGTCAGCGGCCGTTGTCGCCAACGGCTTCTCGCACAAGACATGCAAGCCTGCGTTGAGAGCTATTTCAATCTGCGGTGCGTGTTGGGTATGCGGGGTCGCAATCACGACCGCATCCATGTGGGACCCGGCAACCATCGCTTCAAGTGACGTGAATTGCGCCGGATGTGGAGACCCCAATGGGATGACCCGTCCGACAAACCCCTCCATCGCTTCCGCATTGACATCCGCGATGGCCACCAGCGTTGCGTCATCGCGGTTCAGGATGTCGCGAGCGTGACCGGAACTGATCCCGCCGGTACCCAGAATGCCAAACCGCATTGGTTCCCTCATCGTGCACCCTCCCTGCTTTGCTCTTTTGTCAAACCGCTACAGACCTGCGTTCACTCGTACGTCACTCGACCCGTCTCGTGACGACGGACATAATCCCAGTCGATTGTTACCCCGAGACCCGGCCCCTGCGGTACCGGCACGTGCCCACTCTTGTCAATCGCGTTCAGGTCATCAGAGTAGTCAAGATAGATCGGAGCTCGTGTCGTGCGGATCGACGGGTGAACGAGCCCCAGTTCGTAATAGTTCGTGTTCCTTATAGATGCCATGCAGTGCCGATGCTCCGGCGTGGGCGCATGGATCTCGACATCCATGCCGAGACCCTCAGCGGCGTGGGCAATCTTCATCAACCCAGTGACACCACCGTCATAGTGGGCATCCGCCCGCAGGTAATCCGTACCTCCAGCAAGCGAGAAATCGATGTGAGACTCCACGTTCCGGACATGTTCACCTAGCAGCAGTGGCGTCTTGATCAGCTCACGCATGCGCTTGTGCGCGAACGCCGAGATGCCTCCGTCCTTATATGGATCCTCGTACCAGAAGAATTCGGCCTCGTCACACGCCCGGCCAACGCGAAGAGCATCCGCCCAGGTGTCATACTCGCACGCCGGATCAAGCATCAGGTCCATCGTGTCGCCGACGGCACGGCGTGCAGCTAGGACGTTCGCAACCTCACGCCGGATGTATCCTCCGTCAGCCGGGTCATTCCCCCATCCGTGGATCTTGTACGCGGAGTAGCCCATCTCCCGGCACTGCAGCGCGAAATCCGCGAACGCCTCGGGTGACGAGAGCCCTCCGGTAGCAACATGGTCGCCATGCAGCGTGCTTGCGTACGCCGGCAGGGTCCGCTTCCAACCACCAAGCAGTTCGTAGAGCGGGGCACCATAGGCCTTGCCGGCAATGTCCCAGAGTGCAATGTCGATAGCACTCAACCCGAACTTGTCCACTTTCCGCAAAGCCCGCTTCATGTCGTTGTACAAGCGCTCACGCTCGAGCGGGTTCTTTCCGATCAGGTACGACGCCACCTGGCCAACTTGCGCGTAGGTGTTGCGGTCCCCACCGGCATGCTCACCCGTGACGCCCTCGCTGGTCTCGATGGTGAGAACATGTCCGCGAGCCTCACGCTTCGCACCGGGCAGATAGACCGAGTTGAAACCGTTGTAGTCGCTTCCCAGATCCGCCAGCGTGTAGCCATATTCGATAACCGTGATCCGGGTGATTGCCAATCCACGTCTCACAAACATTCCCACTTTCACGACCGCGAGCACGGAGATGCGGCCTCGTCAGTCACAATAGCGCGCCCGGTGAAGGTGCGTCGGCGCTGAGGCTTTCCGGTCATCCAGAACACCGAAATACAGTGCTAGACTGACCTCATGCGTCGACCGGTAGGTATAGAAACTGAATACGGCCTGAACTGCGAGGGCTTCTCCGCGACCAGTCCCGGGGCACCAACCGGCCCAACCGATGGCCCGCCAGGAGTTGACTTCGGTTACGAGTGCGCAAGCATCGTGCGGGCAGTGCCGTTCCCCGGCGCTTTCCGCGGGTGGGACTACCGGGGCGAGGATCCCTACCAGGATCTCCGTGGCATACGCGCTGACCGGCTTGCGCGCGATCCGAACGACCTAGAGGGACCGGACGAGAGAAGCCGGAAACTCACTCGGGACGAGTTGCTGGCAAATACGGTCCTGCTCAATGGCGCGCGGTACTACAACGACCACAATCATCCCGAGTACTGCACCGAGGCGACTCCGGACCTCTTGGAACTCGTAGCCCAGGACCGCGCGGGCGAACGCATCGTCCATGCAAGTGAAACTGCGCGGAACGAAGCACTTGCCCGGGAAGTCGGACCGGCTACACGGGTCCGCCTGCTCAAGAACAACACTGACTATCACGGTCGAAGCTACGGAATGCACGAGAACTATCTCTGTGCACGGTCAACCCCGCTGGACTCCCTCGTCAGGGGGATGACCCCCCACCTCGTTACTCGCCAACTCTATGCCGGTGCCGGCAAGGTGGGCATCGAGACCTCGGGCGCACCTATCGCCCCCGGGTTCCAGATGAGCCAACGGGCCGACTTCTTCGAGGAACGCATTGGCCTCAACACTACCGCGAAGCGTCCCATCGTCAACACACGCGAC
>BJHB01000063.1:0-11590 GCA_014191415.1 Chloroflexota bacterium | reverse complement strand
CCCCAAGTTCCCGCCCCCGTCCGCCAAGTCCGGATAAACCCGGATAGAAGATTCCGCTGAACTTGCCATAGACGACGCGGTGGCCGGGCCAGCCGAGTGGGATCTTCATCTGGGGTGAGCGAGTAGCGTCGTGGAACCGGTCTAATCGACGCCAGCCGCGAGCCCCCAGTAGTCGAGAGGGAGGAGTTCCGGGATCGCCAAAGGGATGGTGATCTCGTTGAGCGGTGTCAGCAGGACGGCAATTCGCGTCTCCGGCGGGGCGTGCGGAAGCTGGACGGTCAGCTTCCTGACCCCGTCAATCCGCTTCTGCGGTGACGGCGCGGCCACAACCTCGATCGCGAACCATGCGTCAGCGGGCGAGATGATCCGCGCCTCCATCACCGCATTGCCCCGGGTCAGGGTGGCTACGCGCGCCCCCGACGCGTAGTCGAACTGCACATCGGCCTGGGTGTGCATCGCCCAGACGATGTCCACATCACCCCTGTGTGAGATCTCATCCTGGATCAGGACCCGGGAACGACCATCCTGAAGCGCAACACCCCGCCGGACACGGTTGGTACCGGTGCCTGCATAGGCAGCCGTCAAGTCGATCACGACACGGGCATCTTCAGTGGAGGCGAAGTACGACGTAACCGCGGCGCGTGCGGTCGTATCCTGATTCTGCCCTGCCATCACCAGGGTGTTGTGACCTTCTGTGCGGATACGGTAATACGTGCCACGGCGCTTCCCGAAGTACTCGGGAAGGTTGTAGTCGTCGGGACCGAGGTCGACTGCCCACCGTTGACCGAGGGCGTCGAGCACAAACGTTCCAAGATCAAGGTGGGCATGGCTGGCCCCGTTGTCGCCGCCCTTGACACCGCAGAACAGTGCATTCGGATCGGTCCACGAACTCCGCATGCAGACCACATCGGTCCCACGGAACCATCTGTCCAAGGAAGGAGCCCTGCCACTGCCGGCCGTGGGCGAATACCACGCAAGATTCATGGCGTGGACGGCAGTGCCCGTCAAACGACGGCCTTCGAACTCCACCCACGGATCGGCGTACCGGTGGCCAAGCCAGGCGACAACCGGATCGACATCCAGCCGGTCAGGGCTATCCGCGTAATTGAAGACCAGTCCGGAAGAACCGGTGACGTTCAGGCGGTACTGCGCCGTGAGTGACAGACCTGCGTACCCGCCAATGCCGAAGTCCGAGCCGAGTGCAGTCTCAAGCGCGGAGATGGCAACCGCGAGGTAAACCGTGGCGTACTCCCAGTACGACGGCCCTTCGGCCCATCCGCCATCAGGTGCGTAACTGGCGAGGACTGACGGAAGGCCCCCGAGAGCGCGAACAATGATCGACTGCGCAAGGTCACTAGCGCGATCGGCAACGGCAAGTGCTCCGACAATGAGGCCGCCGTTGCACACGGCATTCCAGTTTGCCTCCGACGTCACCCACCACGCCTTCTGCCGGTACGCCTCGTCGGCCGGTCGCAAGCCCTTCTCGATGATTGCGTTTGCAATCAGATCTCGCGTAGGCGGATCCATGCTCGCGTGCAACCAGTCATAGCCGAGTGCTAGTCCATGGGTCATCTCGGCGACATCAAGGAAGTGAGAAGGGTTCCAGTCCGAAAATGATGCGGCCGCGCGCATCTCGGCAATGGCTCGGTCGCGCCACCGCACATCACCATCCAGATTGAACAGCAAGGAAAGGGTCGAAACCCGGTCGAGAACGCGTCGGCTTGTCGCAAGCAGTCGGGGACCAACAAGGACCCGGGCGGATTCCGGTTGATCGAGGAGACGCTTGCCGGTCTGCACCAACCTCGCAAGGTACGCCTTGGCAGTCGGGTCGCGGACCACAAGATCACGAATGTTCTGAAGCCCGGATTGGTCCAGGAGGAGACGTGGGTGACTACTCCTCAGAGTGCTCAGGATTTTCGCGGGATCCGGGGTTTGCTTCCGAAAGCCATCCTGTTCGGCAACCCCGGCCGCACCAACCTGGCGGGCCGACGCCGTGCCCAACGCCGATGACGCGACAAGCGCCACCGCGGAACGCCACAAGTAGCCCGCGCAATCACGGCGGTTCCCGCTGCGGACATCAGGCCAGTTCTTGAAAACAGACCCATCTGTCGGATCCGACGGATGACTCCCGGAGGCGGGTCGCGATGTCACGTTCGGTCAATCATTCGGCAAGCTGACCCGGAGCCACTCACGTGCCAAGGGTAACCGGTGGCGCAGTTGGAGGGACGGTCTTCCTTTGGTTCGCGAATACCGTACGCTAACGGGCACGCACGCCACGGAACCGCGCGATTTCGAGGTCCGAATGGCCGTGCAATAGTGGAACGATGACCAACAACGCCAACCAGAAGGCAGGTCAGGGCGGACAATCCTCAGGTGAGGAATTGCCGACGTCCATTGTGGGAAGTTCACCCCATGGACCTGCGGACACGCAACCGTCTTGGAACCCCCGCAACTACCCGGTGCCGGCCAACGAGGATGCACGGATTGAGGCTCTCCTCGAGTACGGCATCCTGGACACTCCCGATGATCCAGCGTTCAACGACCTCGCACGGATCGCGGCCACCCTGTGTGGTGCGCCCGTTGCACTGATCAATCTGGTCGACCGTGACCGGCAGTGGACGAAGGCGTCTTTCGGTATGGCACGGCGGACCGTGCCTCGGGGCTACTCGATCTGCACGCGTGTCATCGCACAGTCCGATGACGTCTTTGCGGTGACTGACCTCGCCGCTGACGACCGTTTCGCCGACCATCCGATAGTGACTCGTGCACCGCACATGCGGTTTTACGCAGCGGCACCCGTCGTGACTGAGGATGGGTACGCACTCGGCACCGTGTGCGTGTTCGGGTCGGAGGCTCGGACAACTCTTGAACCGGACCATGCGGATGCGCTTCGCGCGGTTGCGAGACAGATCATGGCCCTCATTGAACTCCGACGTGAACGAACGGCATTGAATGAGGCGAACGCCCGTCTGGAAACCGTGGTTGACCGGTTGCAGGATGTGAGCCGCCGCAAGACCGAGATCATCTCCGACGTGTCCCATGAGTTCCGGACGCCATTGACCACGATCCTCGGTTACGCCGAACTGATTCGGGACGAGACGCTCGAACCCGCCGAGATCCACGAGTTTGCCGGGGATATCGTCAGGGACGTCGAGCGGCTGACGCGGATGATGGAGAACGTCCTCGATCTCGAACGACTGGAAGCCGGCGCGTCACGCATCAACATCACGACAATCGACCTTGTTGACCTCATCTCCGAGGAAGTCACGCGCTGGAAATCCGACGACGACACCAAGCACCAGATCACCGTCGTGGCGGACCATGGACTCCCAACCGTCAGCGCCGACCATGACCGCATTCTCCAGGTCGTCAGCAACCTGCTCGGCAACGCGGTCAAGTACTCGCCCGATGGTGGCGAGATCACCATTTCATTGACGGCAAATCCTGGCGCTTCAGAGTTTCGGGTCGAGGTGCAGGACCATGGCATCGGGATCGGGCCTGACAGCCACGGTCGTATCTTCGAGCGGTTTGCACGGACTGCCGAGGCAATCCGTCACGGGATCCGGGGGACCGGGCTGGGTCTTGCGATCTGTCGGCAGATCATCGAGGGCCATGGCGGTAGGATCGGTGTTGAAAGCAAGATCGGCGAGGGTTCGACCTTCTGGTTCACCCTGCCCACCGATCGCGCGAGACCGATCAAGCCGAAATCCGAGTGACGTTACGACCTGCCGTGCAGTTCACGGTCGGATGGTGCCTGCAATCAGTTGGCGCCGGTGGTCCGGTGTCAGAGGCACACCGTAAATCCGCGCAAGATGCTCGATCCAACTGACGACGAAATAGTCCCAACCATCAGCGACGACCAGTCCACGCGACCGCCGGCCTTCTTCTGCATACTGAAGGAAAAGCCGTTCGCCGCGGTAGTTCAATTCCCACGCCAAGCCCTTGTCTGGAAACTGCACCGCCCCGGTCACCGGTGACCCGGCGGTGTCCTTGCCCATGCCCGTGGCGTTTATGACCAATGAATGGGGTGGCAAGGCGCCGACAAGTGCGTCTCCATCACCCGGCTTTGAGGTAACGCGCCCTTGGACGATCATTCTGCATCCACGTCTACGGACCGCCTCACGAATGACCCGCACCGCGTGATCGACGCGAGACTGCTCACGATCCACGATAAGGAATTGTGAAGGGACGTCGGTTGCAGTAGTTCGAGTGGCGAGACCGAGTCCGATTGCGGTACCCGCTCCCCCTGCACCCAAGCACAGGACACGTGATCCCGGGTGTTCGGCCCAGTGGCCCGACGGGACGAACTCGTCCATGGCGAATGAAGAGGTCATCGGATCCAACGCCAAGGCCGTCAGCCGACCACCGCGCGCGGTGATGCATCCGACTTCCCCGGCTTGAGCCGACGTCTCGTCGACCTGATCGAACAAGCCGCACGACGCATCCATCAGCGAAATCTTGTGCGAGGTAATCAGGGCACCATGGACGCCCGGCAGATCCCGGAGGTCCTTGATGACTTGCCGGTAGTCCTCCGATGAGGCGCCAAGCGGAAGGTCGATACCCACGAGGCGGCAATCGGCTTCAAGACCCAGGGCTCTCGTCCAGTTCGGGAAAAACCTGTGTGACAGGGATGCGCCCGTCGTCACTCCGATGAACCACATGTCACCGCCAGCAGTCCGACCGGTCTCATCACCGTCCAGAAGTTTCACAGGCGATACCGTAGCAGGGCATCCCACCCATCAGCGACGGCAATCTGATCCCGCACGTGTGCCAGTCAAAGTGGTGCTAGGCTGCACATGGCACGAAACGTCACGTGGGCAAATAAATCACCTACGTGGATCAGGTAGGACACGGACCGTCCCCGGAGGCCTTAATGATGAACAGCGAGACCACGAAACCGACGCAGCCATCACCATTGACCCGGCAGGAACACAACCTGCTTGTGCAGCTTGCTGAGGGAAGCACCCGCACACACGTCGCGAAAGCTTGGGACATCTCGGTATCACGCGTAAACCTCCTCATGCGTGAAGTTGAGAAGAAGCTTGGTGCCCGCACTACCGAACACGCGGTCGCGATCGCAATTCGTTCAGGATGGCTCTGAAGAAGATCAGGTGCATGGAATCGAGGAACCCCGGGGAATTTGCCCGGGGTTCCTGTTCGCCAGTGAGAGTGATATACGTACCCAGGCCTCGTGGCGTCGTCGGGCCCGTGCGTCAAAAGTGTCTAGCGGAGCAACTGGAGGACGAGGGACGGGGCCTGGTTTGCCTGAGCCAGTACCGAGATGCCTGCTTGCTGGAGGATTTGGGCACGCACCATCTCGCTCATCGCACTGGCGATGTCGGCATCTGCTACCCGGCTGTTGGCTGCGGCCGTGTTCTCCGCCGCAACAGCGATGGAACGCGACGCGCTTTCGAGGCGGTTCTGCATGGCCCCGATATTCGCCCGGTTCGAAGTAACCTGATTGATGGCAGCATCAAGGCTGGTAATCGAAGATGAGGCAAGCGCCTGGGTGGTCACCGATGCCTGTGCCGCGTCGAGAATGCCAAGACCATCAGTCGAGCCGGCAACCGTTGCGGTGGTTCCCGCAATGTTGTTGGTCAGGGCGATGGTGAACTGGTTGGTCGAACCAGAGTTCGAACCGACCTGAAGCGTCACATTTGTGCCGGAGGCCGCGTTGAGCAACTTGGTCCCGTTGAAGTTCACCGCCTCGGCGATCCGAGTCACTTCTGCCTTTAACTGGGTGAATTCGGCATTGATGTTGAGGCGGTCGCTCGCAACCAAGGTGTCGTTGGCACCCTGCACGGCCAATTCACGCATCCGGGCAAGGATTGAGTGGATCTCGGTCAGGCCACCCTCGGCGGTCTGCAGAAGGCTGATACCGTCCTGCACGTTTCGCTGAGCCTGACTGAGGCCGCGAACTTGGTTCTTCAACTTCTCGCTGACCGCCATCCCTGCGGCGTCGTCAGCTGCCTGGTTGATCCTGCGTCCACTCGAAAGCTGGCCTGACGCTCGCTGACGAACCATCTCTGATGCGTCAAGTCCTCGTTGGGCCTGCAACGAGGCGTTGTTGTAGTTAATCCTCAACGCCATACCGGCGTACTCCCTCCATGAGCCGTGTGCCCCGCATCCAAGATCAAAGACGTCGGCCAACGTCCCGGCATCGATCGGCGAGTGGCAGCTCGCGCGACCCGATGACAAATCCCCGCGGTTCCACACTACGTATCGGAGTTCTGAAGGGGCTACGTGAGTTCACACAAAATCAGCCGGACCCACTGCGGCATCTTGCGGACTGAGGGCACGCCGGTCTAACAGTTTGGATCAGCCGTAGAAAACGCAATTCGAGACCGCCGCGTGAACCCGCGTTGCGCGGCAACGCGGCATCTCACTTGCACACCTGAGGTCAGCGGCCGCCTTGGCGAACGGTCAGCCTCCGGCGGTACGCATGGCGCCAAACTCAGGGTCCGCCACAGGAGTGCGCGCAACTGGTTCATCGAACACCGGGATTCGGTGGGGAGATGGCCGAAGGAGGCCGGGTGCCGGCCATTGCGCAGCACGGACCGTGCAAGGCTGCGGACCGGGGCCACCCTGCCAGCTATGGATCCGGCGTCAAGTCTTCGCGTGCGCGCAGGGTGCCTCGGGAGGAGAATCGCAAACCCGCACCGGTATGGCAGAACCGGTGCGGGTCGAATGCGCGCTCGCCAGTGACGGTCGGTGGGCCAACCGGGCCGTCAGCGCAGGAGTTGAAGTACGAGTGCGGGAGATTGATTCGCCTGGGCAAGCACCGAGATTCCGGCCTGTTGAAGAATCTGCGCGCGGACAAGCTCACTCATGCTTGATGCGATATCGGCGTCAGCAACCCGGCTGTTCGCCGCGGCAGTGTTCTCAGCCGCCACCGAAAGATAGTTCGTTGCCGATGCAAACCGGTTCTGCATCGCGCCGACCGATGCGCGCGTCCCACTCACCGTGTTGACCGCACTGTCAACCGCCGAGATCATGGCGCTCGCGTTCGACTGGTAGCTGACGTTGAGCGTGCCGGCGGCGGACATTGCTGTGAAGTTCGCGTACAGGTTCGTGGCCTTCGAACTGCTGATCGTGTAGGTCAGCGAATCGCCGCTGTTTGCTCCCACTTGGAGAGTCAGGCCTGACGCAACACTGCTGTTGTCCAGAAGCACGATGCCGTCGAATTGGGTGGTCGTCGCGATGCGGTCGATTTCCGCATACAACGCCGTGAACTCGGCATTTGCATTCAGTCGGTCGCTCAATTGCAGCGTGTCATTCGACGCCTGAACGGCAAGTTCTCGCATGCGCGCCAAAAGTGAATGGGTCTCTGTCAGCGCCCCCTCGGCGACTTGCAACATGCTGGACGCATCCTGCACATTCCGGTGGGCCATGTTGAGACCCCGTACCTGGTTCTTCAAGGTCTCGCTGATGGACATCCCGGCGGCGTCATCAGCCGCCTGGTTGATCCGCAAGCCCGAAGACAGTTGGGACCCAGCCCGCTGCGCGATTTTCTCGGCACCACCAAGGCCCCGCTGTGCCTGTAGCGACGCGTAGTTGAAATTGATCCTTAACGCCATGGCCGACGAACTCCCTCCCTGATTTCTCTGCACGAATCACGGCGTACGTGGCAGTGATCGGCATGCGGGATCGCTGGGCGCCGGCCAACGCTAGTCCGTCACGGGCGGTTGGCAGTCCGCCTGGGTGACGACACGATCTTCGCTTCACCCATTGTTTCGGTCAGCACCACCGATGAGGCGAGTTCACACTTGTCGAGCAAGGGATCGGTGCGGCATTCGCCGCACGCATGAGACGCGGCAAACCATCGACAGGTCTTTCCAAGATGTTCGTGTTCTGTCGATAGCCATCAATGTCGACGCGGCAGCGCGGCAATTTATCGGTCAAGTGACCGATGCAATGCGGCCATCCGTTACGAAAAGCAATGGCCGCCGTTGACGCGAGTCACGGCGCTCCGCCTGGACGGGATCTCGCATTGTCCGACCCGCCTAGTGTGTTGCGGTAGGCATCACTGGCCTGTCCGGTCAGGAAGGTGTCAACGGCCTGCACCGCGAATTCATCGACCGACACTTGCAGCGCGTCGCCGAATATGTTTCTTGTCAACACACCTGCGAACAGGATTCCCCCGAACGTGAGGACCCTGGGCAGGGTCGGAGCGGGTTTCAGGACACCGAGTCGGACCTGCTCGTCAAAATAGGTGCCAACGCGTCGCCAGACAGGCAACGGTCCGTTCGCGAGGAAGAAATCACGGAACGCATCGGTCTGGCCAGGCAACTCGCCCGCAAGGCGAACGCACGTGGTGAGGCGTGATCCAAGTTCACCGACCACCAGACGAACCAGTGCCAGGAGGTCGGTGCGGATGTCACCGGAGCATTTGGTAGCGAAGAACTCCTCGATGGTCGCGATCGGGCTGACCCGGAGGATCACCGCCTGGCACAGTGCCTCCTTGTTCTCGAAATGCCAGTAGAGGGCAGCCGGTGATATTCCCGCCGCAACGGCAATCTGGTCCATCGTTGTGGCTCGGAGACCCTGCAGGCCAACCAACCGCACCGTCGCGTCGATAATGACCGCCCGCCGATCAGGCGCCTCCAAACCGGTGGCCATGCCCCGTTCACGAGCGAGGGCATCGAGAAGGATCGCCCGGCTCCGGAAATGCCGGTAGAGGGTCGCCTTGGAGATCCCCGCGCCTGACGCAACGGCATCAAGACGCATGCCCTCCAGGCCACCACTCTGCACAAGCGTGACCGCAGCCGTAAGGATGCGGTCACGCACCACGCCGACGGGGACGCGCACGCGGTCGTTCGTCGTAGAAGGTGAGGATTGCGCCGGTTTATCCATGAAGTGCCGTCCGGGCTGATTTGGGAACGGATGTGGCAACCGCCCCAGCCTGTGGCTAAGCGGGTACCGTGATGATACGTTACCGATCATTCATTCAGTGGATCATCGAGTTTCCCATGGCTACCCGCGAAAATCCCACGGGTTCAATCAGGAAAATCACCGATTGACACGGGATCAGATCACCACTACGATAGAAAAACGACACTTCATTGAACGTTAGGTAGGGATCATTTCATGAGTGAGCAGGCAGCGAGTGGACGGCACGGCCCACCCCCGATAGTGAGGGCAGCGATTGTCCTCACGGTTATCGGGATCGGAGGAGGCACCTGGTTTGCGGCGCGGAACGGATACGTCTCGCTGCCTGGCATCGCACGCGCCGCTCCAACCATCGGCAGTAACCGAATTGCCGTTTCGGGCACCATCGAAAGCGAAGAGAGCACGATCACTGCCGAAGTGAGTGGGCGGTTGGTCGGGCTTGATGTCCGGGACGGGGACTCGTTGAAGGTGGGCCAGCTGATTGCCCGCATCGAGGATCCGGTCATCGCAGCGCAGGTTTCACAGGCGCAGGCGTCCGTCGGGGTGGCTGAGGCAAACCTGGCCCTGCTTCGTGCGGGAACGAGACCGGAAGACGTGCGCGCCACCGAGGCGGCGCGTGATGCCTCCCGGGCGCAGCTTGCGACCGCACAAGCCCAAGTCGCAACGGCTCAGGTGGCGGTCACGAATGCCGAGGCCCTGCGCGCGCAACCGCAGGAACTCGACGCCCGCCTCCATCAGGCACGGGTCGCCAAGGAGGTGGCTGTGGCGAGGCTAGCCCAACTGGAGGCCGGTGGGCGCGACGAGGACATTGCGACGGCGACGGCAACTCTTGGCATCGCACAGGTCCGTCTCGCCCAACTGGAGGCCGGCGGGCGTGCGGAAGAGGTCGCCAGCGCCAGCGCCGCCCTGGCAGTGGCGCGCACGCGTCTCGCGCAGGTCGAAGCCGGGGGTCGTGCCGAGGATGTGACCGCGGCGACCGGGCAACTTGAGGTCGCACGCACGCGGCTCTCACAACTCGAGGCCGGAGCACGTTCGGAAGAACGCTCGCGTGCAAACGCCGTCGTTGATGCATCGCGAGCGCAGTTGGCAGCCGCAACGAACCGTCTGGCACAGGTGGAGGCCGGTGCGCGCACGCCAGACATCCGGGCGGCACAAGCGGCCGTCGACCAGGCACAGACCCGCCTCCAACAGCTGCGTGACGGCACCCCACGGGGGGAAGACGTCGACCAGGTACGCCTTGCCTACGAGGCAGCCGACGCCGCATATGGTGCTGCAGGCGATGCCGAGACCGATGCACGAACCACCTTTGATGCTGCCATCAGGCTTCGCGACAATCGACCACCATCGATGTCCGCGGACCAAGTCAACCTTTCGTACGCTCAGGCGCAGCAGGCGTGGCGCGCGGCACAGGCGAACCGTGAACAACGACGGATCGCACGCGATGTGTCCCGCGCCGCGCTGGAAAAGGCACTGAACGGCCCTACGCCTTGGGAACGGCGCCTCGCCGAGGAAGCACTGGACCAAGCACGGGCACAACTCCAGCGGTTGCAGGACGTGAACCCGTTTGATGTCCGGACCGCGCAAAGCCAGGTCGACGCGGCGCGGGCACAGTTGGCGCAGGCCGAGGCAGTCGCATCGGCAATCGCCGTCCCGACCGAGTTCGACCGGGCGGTCGCCGCACTGGGCGTGTCAGTCGCCCAGGCACAACGCGACCGCGTCGCCAACCCAACCTCGTTTGATGTCGATGCCGCCCGGGGTGCCGTCGCCCAAGCGGAGGCCGCGCTTGCGATCCGGCAGCATCCACATCAGGACCGCGATCTCGAAATCGCCCGGTTAGGAGTTCGCCAGGCCGAGGAAGCGCTTGCAATCCGGCAGCATCCATATCAGGACCGCGACCTCGAAATCGCACGTCTCGCAGTGAAGCAAGCCGACGCGCAGGTACGCGACCTCGAGACACTTCGCGAACAACCGATAGCCGCCACGGCGCAGGTAGACCTTGCGCGCGCCCAACTTGAGGCCACCCGGACAACGGTCACCGGGGCTGAAGCCGCCCTGGCAGGCGCGGAGGCGCGTCTGGATGGGGCAAGGCAGGGCGCAACCGCGACCCAGATAGGCGTCGCCGAGGCACAGCTCGCGCAGGCACGCGCCGCCGCCAGGGTTCTGGAGGCGCAAGCGTCAAAGGGGACGGTGCTGTCGCCGCGTGCGGGAACAATCGTTCGCGCAATCGCGCACCTGGGTGAGACCGTCACTCCCGGAACACCTTTGGTGGTCTGGCACGACGCCTCAGACCTGACCCTGACCGCGTATGTCGGGGAGATGGACATCGGACGCGTGAAGGAGACCCTCCCAGTGACGATCACGGCCGACTCCCTGCCCGGCGAAACCTACAAGGGCACCGTGCGCACAATCTCGACCCGCGCCGAGTTCACCCCCCGGAACGTCCAGGTAGCGCGCGACCGCGTGAATCTGGTGTATGCAGTCAAGGTGACCGTCAGCGACGCGTCGGGCCGTCTCAAGGCCGGGATGCCTGTCGATGCGGTGATCGACATCGAGGCCCTGACGAAATGACCATCATCGGGGCCAGGCCCCCGGCAACCACTGATCTCCAGCCAGAACCGCTTCCTGATGAAAAGGCCGAACTTCCCGCCGGGCAACCGGTCAGACCACAGGAAAACACACCGGCCGGACCGGGCCCAGCCCG